>CAZQPN010000032.1:0-13481 GCA_964595215.1 uncultured Rubrivivax sp.
CAACTGCGACGTCGCCGACGCGGCGCACGCAGCCGACCTGTCGCTCTGCAACTTCCTGCTCCAGATGCGCGAGTACTACCGCTGGCGCCAGGGCCTGGGCTTCGGCGCCGCGCTGGCGCGCGAGGCCGTCGGCCGCTTCCTGGCCGAGACCGAGTCTCGCTGGTCGGCGCTCGAGGGGCAAGCCTTCGCGCCGCTGGCAATCGACGGCGCGACGCTCGATCCGTTCGAGGTCGACGCCGTCAACGCGCGCCTGATGCCGCAGGGCTGGGTCTACGGCGCCGGCCTTGCCGGGCCGGGGCGCGCGGGCTTCTTCCTGGCCGAGCTGCAGGGCGTCGAGCGTGTGGCGGTGTCGACCGGCCGGGCGGTCGACGTCCAGCACTGCGGCCGCGAGCTGGCGCGCGGTCTGTTCGCGCCGCCGGCGGCGCTGCAGGGCGCGACCGTCGTGCTGCGCCACGCGTCGATCGCGCGCTGGCTGTGGGAGCGCTACGAGGCGTTCAGTCTGAAGCGCGGCGCCGGCCCCTTTGCCGCCGTCTCCGAGGCCTTCGCGCTGCACGACTCCCCGGCCTTCGTCGCCGCGCTGCCCGCGCTGTCGGCTCTGCAGGCGCGCAGCCTGTTGTGGCACGAGATCGGCGAGCACCAGGCCGCGGCGACGCTCGAACCCGGCTGGGCAGCGCTGCGCCTGTCGGTCAACGATCGGCGCGCCGCGCTCTGGCTGCGTGCCGTGCGCGACCTGCTGGCCGACCTGCGCGTGACGCTGCCGGCGCTGCTCGACAAGGCCCCACCGGCGGCCGTGCACCTGTGGTTCTCGCACCATGAAGGGCCGCAGGAGGCGCTTTATCCGGCCCTGGCCGACGCCTACCAAGACTGGTGCCGGGGCGACGGCGGGCGCCGGCTGCGGCAGGCCTGCGAGCGCGGCGTCGCGCACTTCGAGGCGCTCGCCCAGGCGCTGCTGCTGCTGCGCGATCCCGCCGCCGTGGCCGAAGCGCTCGCCGCGCCGTCGGCGGTGTGCGGCGCGCACATCTGACGCCCGACGAGCGGAACGCCGCGCCCCCGCACCGGCCGCAACGCCTTAGCATGCGGCGCATCGGTGGCACCGATCCCGGACGCCGCCGCGACCCCCATGCCACTGTCCTCGGCACAGCTTCGACGGGCCATCCCCCGGGCCGACCTGGCGGCATCCGTGCGCGCCGGGGTCGCGGTCGTCGTCCTGTTCGCGCTCGGCCTGCTGGCGGCGCGGCACTGGGCTGACGCGATCGCCATCGTGCTGTCGGGCCACGAGCGGATGGCGATGTCGCTGTTCGTGCTGACCTCGGTCGTCGCCGTGCTGTTGCCGATGCTCAGCAACCGGCCGCTGGTGCCCTATGCGGCGCTCGCCTGGGGCGCGTGGTGGACCGCCGGGCTGCTGCTGGGGGGCTGGATCGCGGGCGCCACGCTGTCGTTCGTGCTCGGGCGCTTCGTCGGTCCGGCGATCCTGCAGCGCTTCCCGTCGGTGCGACGGCATGCCGACATCGACCGCCTGATCCATCCGCGCCACCGCCTTCGTGCCGGTGATGCAGCCGGGTACCCAGGCCGCCGTGATCGTCGTCTCGGTGCTGGCGTTCTTCGCCTATGCGGGCTGGATACTGCACCAACCGCCGTCGGCGGCTTGACCAGGGATTCCCGCCGTCGGCGGGATGGTCAGGGATCCACGCCGTCGTCGGATTGAACCGGGCCGGCGACCGGGCCCGCGTCAGCCGACGACGGTCCCGGTCGCCTCCCCGAAGCCGATGCGCGCGCGCCCCGGGGCGCGGCAATGCGCGTGCAGGATCACGGTGTCGCCGTCCTGCAGGAAGCTGCGCGTCTCGCCGTTGGCGAGCTTGATCGGCTGGCGCCCGCCGGCCGTCAGCTCCAGCAACGATCCGCCCTGGCCCGGCTCGGGTCCGGACTGTGTGCCGGTACCCAGCAGGTCCCCGGTCTGCAGGTTGCAGCCACTGCTGGTGTGGTGCGTGAGCAGTTGTGCCACCGTCCAGTAGCTGTCCTTGAAGCTGCTGCACATCAGCTGCTGCGGCTCGGTCATGCGCGCCGTCTTCAGCCAGACCTCGAGCAGGATGTCGATCGCGCCGGCGCTGCTGTTGAACGCCGAATTCAGGTAGGGCAGCGGCTGCGGGTCGTCGACCGGGTGCGCGAAGGGCGCGCGGTAGGGCGCCAGCGCCTCGGCGGTGACGACCCAGGGCGAGATCGTGGTGGCGAAGTTCTTCGACAGGAAGGGCCCGAGCGGCTGGTACTCCCAGGCCTGGATGTCGCGCGCCGACCAGTCGTTGAGCAGGACCATGCCGAACCAGGCATCCTCGGCCTGCTCCATCGCCCGGGGCTCGCCGAGCGCATTGCCAGTGCCCACCAGGATGCCGAGCTCGAGCTCGTAGTCCAGCCGCTTGCACGGCCCGAAGGCCGGCACGGCGGCGTCTGCGGCGCGTGTCTGGCCCATCGGGCGGCGCACCTTCTGGCCGCTGACGCCGATCGACGATGCCCGGCCGTGGTAGCCGATGGGCACCCACTTGTAGTTGGGCAGCAGCGGGTTGTCGGGCCGGAACAGCTTGCCGACCGCGGTGGCGTGGTGGATGCCGGTGTAGAAGTCGGTGTAGTCACCGATGCGGCAGGGCAGCGCCATCTCGGCCTCGGCCTGCGGCACCAGGCACAGCTCGAGGAAGGGGCCCTGGTCGCTGCCGTCGGCCAAGGCTGTCGACAAGGCCTCGCGCAGGCGGCGCCTGGCCGGCGTGCCCATCGCCATGAAGGCGTTGAGGTCCCCTTCGGCCAACGGCGCCAGCAGCTCGCGCACGCCCTCGCCCCAGGGGCACTGCGCCTCGGCCAGCTTCAGGTCCAGCACCTGGTCGCCGATGGCCACGCCGATGCGCCAGGGCTCGGGCTCGCCGCGCCGCCGGAAGCGGCCGAAGGGGAGGTTCTGGATCGGGAAGTCGGTGTCGCCACCGTTGGCAGACTCGACCCAGCTGCGCCGTGCCGGGTCGTGTGTCGCGTCCGTGAGTTGCTTGAGATTCATTGCTGGAAGTGGTCCTTCAGGCCGGCCCAGCACTCAGGGTAGCGCAGGTCGAGTGCCCCCTTGCGCAGTGCCCATTCGGTCGGCCGGAAGCGCCAGCGGCTCTCGAACATGAAGGCCAGCGTGTGCTCGAGCTTGTGCGGCGCCAGTGCCGCACCCGAGGCCTTGTCGAAGGCCTCGGCGTCCGGGCCGTGCGGCACCATGCAGTTGTGCAGGCTGGCGCCACCGGGGCGGAAGCCCTCGGGCTTGGCGTCGTACTGGCCGTAGACGAGGCCCATGAACTCGCTCATCACGTTGCGGTGGTACCAGGGCGGGCGGAAGGTGTCCTCCATCACCAGCCAGCGCGGCGGGAAGATCACGAAGTCGCAGTTGGCCACGCCCGGCGTGTCGCTCGGGCTGGTCAGCACCGTGAAGATGCTCGGGTCGGGGTGGTCGAAGCTGATCGAGCCGATGGTGTTGAAGCGGCGCGTGTCGTAGACCATCGGCACCAGGTTGCCGTGCCAGGCGACGACGTCGAAAGGCGTGTGGTCCTGCGTCGCGCGCCAGAACGCGCCGCCGGTCTTCTTGACGATCTCGTAGGGGCCGGCACCGTCGGCGGACTCGTCCTCGAACGCCGCCACCGGGGCCAGGAAGTCGCGCGCATTGGCCAGGCCGTTGCTCCCGATCGGGCCGAGTTCGGGCAGTCGGAACACCGCGCCGTGGTTCTCGCACACATAGGCGGTCGCCGGGCCGTCGACCGCGACCTTGAAGGCCATGCCGCGCGGCAGCAGCACGACCTCGCCCGGCGCGGCCTCCAGCACGCCGAGCTCGGTCGTGAACCTGAAGCGCCCGCTCTGCGGCACGACCAGCATCTCGCCGTCGGCGTTGACGACGGCGCGCCGGTCCATCGAGCGGTTGGCGAAGACGACGTGCGCGGCGACACCGGTCTGCGCGTCGGCGTCGCCACTGACGACCATCGTGCGCAGGCCGTCGACGAAGTCGAACGCACCTTCGGGCGCGGCGGCCGGGTGCCAGCGCAGCGGGTCGGGCGGGCAGTCGACACCGGCGGCGGCACCGGTCTTCCAGTGTGGCAGCTCGACGCGCGTGTAGCCACCGACGACGACGCTGGGCAGCCGTCGGTACATCCAGGTGCGGCGGTTCTCGGCGCGCGGGGCGGTGAAGGCGGTGCCGGAGATGACCTCAGCGTACAGGCCGAGCGGCGCCTTCTGCGGGCTGTTGCGGCCGACTGGCAGCGCGCCCGGCACGGCCTCGGTGGCGAACGCGTTGCCAAAGCCGGAGAGCGTGGCCTGCGTCATGCGCCGTCCCCCGCCGCCGCGATGCCCTGACGCGCCAGCGCGATCGCTTCGTCGAGCACCCGAAGGTCACCGATGTGGTTGGCCAGCAGCAGCACCAGACGGGCCTGCATCAGGTCGCTCTGCTCGTCGCTCAGCCCGCGGTGCGCGCCGACCAGGCGGTCGTAGAACGCGTCGCCCGGCATGTAGGGGTGGCGGTAGCGCTCGCCGGGCAGGCCGAAGTGCGGTTGGACGTTGAGGAATTCGGGGGGCGTCGGGGTTGTCATGGCGGGGTCCTCGCAGGGTCAGGCTGCGGCCAGCGCGCGCTGCAGCGCGCGCCGCACGGCACCGGCGTCGAGCGTGCGCCAGCGGGCGGCGACGTGCTGGTCGGGCCGGATCAGGACGCAGGTGCCGGGCCGGCCGTCGTAGCGGCGGGCCACCATGCCGGCGGCGTCCTCGACCGCGTCCAGCCCCTCGACCGCCGGCGCGCCGGCGGCGCGCACGACCAGCGGGTGCACCGGCACCGGCCCGGCGGCCAGGTCGCCGAGCGCGTCGCGCGCCGCGGCGTCGGGCACACCGAACAGCAGCAGCGTGAAGCCCGCACCCGGGGCCGCCAGGTGGGACAGCAGCCAGGGGCCGCGTTCGCCCCTGACCGGGGCGTCGTCGGCCGGCGCGCCGGGCACCATCCAGCCGGCAAAGGCCTCGGGGTCGGGCGTGTTCAGCGGCGAGTCGGCCAGCGCCGAGGGCACCGACAGCCGGCCGCTGTTGACGAGCGCGCGGCCGGCCGGCACGTCTGCGGCGAGCGACAGCACGGCGTCGCGCAGCGTGCGTGCGACCTTGCTCTTGGGGGTCATGAAGTCGGTCGCGCGCGTCGAGTTCATCAGGTTTTCGTCGGCCGCGGCCGTGCGCTCGGCATCGAAGCTGTCGAGCAGCGCCTCCGGCGCTTGGCCGCCGATCACGAGCGCGAGCTTCCACACCAGGTTGTCGGTGTCCTGGATGCCCGAGTTGGCGCCGCGCGCGCCGAAGGGCGAGACCTGGTGCGCGCAATCGCCGACGAACAGCAGCCGGCCGTGGCGGAAGTGGGTCATGCGGCGGCACTGGAAGGTGTAGACGCTGACCCACTCCAGCTTGAAGCCGATGTGGCCGAACCCCTGCAGGTCCAGCATCTGCCGGATGCGCGGCTCGACGCGCTCGGGCTGCTTCTCGGCCTCGGGATCGGCCTCCCAGCCGAGTTGGAAGTCGATGCGCCAGACGTCGTCGGCCTGCCGGTGCATCAGGGCGCTCTGGCCGGCGAAGAAGGTCGGGTGGAACCAGAAGCGGCGCTCGGTCTTGTCGAGCGGGAAGGGTTCGGCGTCGAGCACGACGTCGGCGATGAGGAAGCGGTCCTGGAAGATCTGGCCCTCGATGTCCAGCCCCATCGCGCGGCGGATCGGGCTGCGTGCGCCGTCGGCGACGATCAGCCAGTCGGCGTGCAGCACATAGGGGCCCTCGGCGGTGTCGACGTGCACGAGTGCGCCGTCGGCCTGCGGCTCGACACGCGCCACCTTGTGCTTCCAGCGCAGGTCGATGGCGTCGAGCTCGCCCGCGCGGTCGACCAGGTACTCCTCGAGGTAGTACTGCTGCAGGTTGACCATGCCCGGGCGCTGGTGACCGGCCTCGGGCAGCAGGTCGAAGCTGAAGACCTCCTGCTCGCCGTGGAAGGTGCGGCCGACGTTCCAGGTCACGCCCTTGTCGATGACGCGCTGGCCGACGCCCAGCCGGTCCAGGATCTCCAGCGTGCGCTTGGCGTAGCACACGCCGCGCGAGCCGACCGAGACGGTATCGTCGTCGTCGAGCAGGATCACCGGCAGGCCGCGCTGGGCGGCGTCGATGGCGGCGCACAGGCCGACCGGGCCGGCGCCGACGATCACCAGCGGCACGTGCCGCGGCTGGGCCGCGCCGAGCTCGGGCGCGGGGCGGGCCGCAAAGCGCGGCCAGGTGTAGGTGCTGAGCATCGTGGTCGGTCCCGATAGAGGCGGCGCCGGGTCTCGTTGGTTCAGAGGATCAGGCGGCGCCGAATTCCTTCTCATGCATCCAGGCCGCGTGCTTCGGCGCGCGGCGCGTGCGGCTCCACTCTTCCAGCATGTCCCACTTCACTTCGTCGAGCTTGCGGTTCATCTCCGGCGTGGCGGTGTCGGCCGCCAGCTCGACGCGGTGGCCGTTGGGGTCGAAGAAGTAGATCGACTTGAAGATCGTGTGGTCGGTGACGCCGATCACGTCGATGCCGGCCGCCTCCAGCCGTGCCTTCGTCGCCTCGAGCTCCTCGACGCTGCCGACCTTGAAGGCCAGGTGCTGGACCCAGGTCGGCGTCGCCTCGTCGCGGCCCATCTCGGGCGCGTTCGGCAGCTCGAAGAAGGCCAGCACGTTGCCCGCGCCGGCATCCAGGAAGACATGCATGTAGGGGTCGGGCGCATGGGTGGAGGGCACGTGGTCCTCGGCGATCGCGAGCACGAAGCCCATGCCGAGGTGCTTGCCGTACCACTCGACGGTCTGCTTGGCGTCGCGGCAGCGGTAGGCGACGTGGTGGATGCGTTCGATGGCCATGGTGTCGTCTCCTGGTGGCGGGTCGGCCCGGCGCGCGCGCTCAGTTCTCCAGCGCCTTCCACATCTCGATGTCGCGCTCGGCGGTCCAGATGCGGGGGTCGCGATGTTGCGTCGCCTCGTCGTAGGCACGCGTGACGTCGAAGGGCATGCAGTGGTCGAAGATCACCCAGTGGCCGTACTTCGGGCGCACCGCGGCCATCGTCTCCTGGTAGACCGCCTTCAGGTCCTTGCCGGCCGCCGCGCCGGCCTGGACGGCAGCGAACACGTCGGCGATGAAGGCGCGCGTGCCGGCCAGGCCCCGGGCGACCTCGTCGGGCGTCTGCAGCGCCGCCCCGCGGCCGGGCACCAGCTTCTCGGGCTTCAGCGCGGCGATGTTGTCCAGGGTCTGCGGCCAGTCGCTGAAGTAGGCGTCGCCGGCGTAGGGCGTGGCGTCGAACTCGACCAGGTCGCCGCTGAACAGGATCTTCTCCTGCGGCAGCCAGACCACGGTGTCGCCCTTGGTGTGGCCGCGGCCGAGCTGGATCAGCTGCACCTCGAGCTTGCCGAGCCACAGCGTCATCTTGCCGGTGAAAGTCATGGTCGGCCAGGTCAGCCCCGGCGGCACGCTCTCGACGTTGCGGAACAGGCGTGGGAAGCGGCCGATCTCGCTCGCCTTGTCCTGCTCGCCTCGCTCCTGGATGAGGCTCAGCGTGTCCTCGCTGGCAATGACGTGCTCGGGCTGGTAGGCGCTGGCGCCGAGCACGCGCACCGCGTGGTAGTGGCTCAGCACGACGTACCTGATCGGCTTGTCGGTCACCTCGCGGATGCGGCGGATCACGTCGGCCGCCATCACCGGGGTGGCCTGGGTGTCGATCACCATCACCGCGTCGTCGCCGATCACGATGCCGGTGTTGGGGTCGCCTTCGGCGGTGTACGCGTAGGCGTGGTCGGACAGCTTGGTGAAGCTGACCTTCTTTTCTTCCAGGTCGGCTTGCGAGGCGAAGGCTTTGGTGCTCATGCGGGGCTCCTGATCGGGATGCATCGAGGTCGTCGGGTTGACGTTGAACGCATTCGTCTATATTGAACTTGACGCGATCCTAGGTCAAGAGTTCAATAATGTCTAATCAATTCGACCAAGTGGAAGCTCCAGCACCATGAGCGAACGCGAGCAGCGTGGCATCCAGAGCATCGAGGTCGGTGGCCAACTGCTGCTCGCGCTCGCCCACGAAGGCCGGCCGATGGCGCTGAAGGCGCTGGCGCAGGCGGCCGGAATGACGCCGCCCAAGGCCCATCCCTACCTCGTGAGCTTCGGCAAGCTGGGTCTGATCGTTCAAGACGAAGCGAGCGGTCACTACGGTTTGGGGCCCTTGGCGATGCAGCTGGGACTGATCAGCCTGCAACAGAGCGACCCGGTGCGGCTGGCCACGGCGCAGCTGCCGGCGCTGGCGCAGGCGGTCGGCCAGACGGTCGGCATCGCCGTCTGGGGCAGCCGCGGCGCGACCATCGTGCGCACCGAGCAGGGGCCGCTTCCGGTGCATGTGAACATGCGTCACGGCACCGTGATGAGCCTGCGCGGCACGGCGTCCGGCAAGCTGTTTGCCACCTGGCTGTCGCATGCGCGGATCCGCGCATGCGACCCCGACGCCGTTCTCGACGCCGACTTCGAGCGCGAACTGGCGGCGATCCGGGTGGCGGGCGTCGCGCAGGCGAGCGACGCCGCTGTCCCTGGCATCGCTGCGCTGGCGGCGCCGGTGTTCGACGCCGGCGGGCACATGGTGCTGAGCCTGACCGCGATCGGCCCCGGCGCCAGCTTCGACACCCGGCCCGAGGGCGCGCCCGCGCGCGCGCTGAAGGCCTGCGCGGCCGAGCTGTCGCGCCAGCTCGGCGCGCGCGCCCACGGCGCCATCGATTGACGACGGCACGTCGATCGCTTCATACCACTTGGGGTATATAGTCGCGCCATGAATGGAACACGATGGTCGGTCGGGATCGGCTTGACGCTGCTGGCCCTCGCCGTGGCCGGGGTGGCTTGGTGGCGCTTCGGCAGCGAACGGCCGGTGCCGGTCGTCGAGGTCATCTCGGGAGCGTTGCCCGACGTCGTCGCCGGGCCCGGCAACGTGCAGGCGCGCGTGCCGGTGACGCTGTCCTCGCGCATCACTGCGGTGGTGACCGGCGTCGCGGCCGACGTCGGCGACGCGGTGCGCGCCGGCCAGACGTTGGTGACGCTCGACGACCGCGACCTGCAGGCCCGGCGGCGCGTGGTGCTCGGCCAGCGCCAGGCGCAGCAGCGCAACGTCGAGGCGGCCGAGGCGACGCTGGACAAGGCGCGCGCCGACCTCGTGCTGGCACAGGGCCGCCAACAGCGCGACGCCGAGCTGATGGTGCGCGGCTTTCTGTCGGCAGCCGGCATGGATGCGTCTCACGCGGCGCTGGCGTCGGCCGAGGCCGCGACGCGCGGCGCCGAGGCGGCACTGGCGGCGCGGCGGGCCGACCTCGCCACATCGGCGCAGGAGCTGACGGCGGCCGAGGTCGCCGCCTCGTACACGCAGTTGGCGGCGCCGCTGGATGCCATCGTGGTGCAACGCCTGGTCGAGCCGGGGTCGACCGTGGTGCCCGGCGCGCCGCTGCTGCGGCTGGTCGACCCGGCCAGCGTCTGGGTCGCCGCCCGCATCGACGAAGCGGCGCTCGGCGGCGTCGCCGCCGGCCAGGCCGCGACGATCCGGCTGCGCAGCGGCGACCAGCTGCCGGGACGCGTCGTGCGCGTGGCGCGCCAGTCCGACGCCGCGACGCGCGAGGTCGACGTGCACGTCGCCTTCGAGCAGGTGCCGGCGCGCTTCGTCATCGACGCCGAGGCCGAGGTGCGCATCCGCACCGGCGAGCAGCGCGGCCTGCGGGTGCCATTGGCGGCCCTGGTGCGGGACAAGGATGGGCGGCCCGGTGTGCTGCGCCTGGAGGACGGGCGCGCGCGTTTCGTGCCGGTGCGCACGACCGCGGATGACGGTGACCAGCTGCTCGTCGAGCCGCGCGCGTCCGCGGCGGCCCCGCTGGCGGCGGGCGACCGCGTCGTGGCACCGGCCGCCGGCGTGCGCGACGGCATGCGCGTGCGCGCCGCCGGCTGAACCTCCCCAGGGGCCGACGCGATGGACCTCGCGGTCAAGGACATCCGGCGCCACCTCGGCAAGTTCGTCGCCACCATCGTCGGCGTGTCGATGCTGCTGGCCATCGTGCTGGTGATGAACGGCATCTACCGCGGCAACATCGCTGATGGTGTCTGGCTGATCGAGAACACCGCCACCGACCTGTGGGTCGTCGAGCGCGGCCGCGGCGGGCCGTTCAACGAGAGCTCGCGCATGCCGCTGGAGGCCTGGCAGAGCGTGGCCGCTACGCCCGGCGTCGCCAAGGCGAGCCCGCTCGTGCTCTACACCGCGCAGCGCGCGCTGGGGCGCGGCACGGAGCAGCAGTTCACGGTGGTCGGCTTCGACGTCTTCGGCGGCCTCGGCGGCCCGGGGCGCATCGAGCTCGGGCGCACGCTGCGCGCGGCACACCACGAGATGGTTGCCGACCGCAAGCTCGGGCTGGCGCTCGGCGAGCGGGTCGAGCTGTCGGGCGACACCTACACCGTGGTCGGCGTCGCCGCCGGCGCCGTCGACGCCTCGGGCAACCCGATCGTCTATCTGTCGCTGCCCGACGCGCAGGCGGTGCAGTTCGAACAGGACAACCGGGCGGTCACGGCCGCGCGCGCCGCGACGCTGCAGCGGCTGGAGGCCGCGGGCATCGGCGCCGGCGAGGCCGAGCGCCTGCTGCCGCTGGTCTCGGGTGCGCCGCCGCAGATCAACGCCGTGCTGGTGCGGCTGCAACCCGGTGCCGACGGCGCCGCGGTGGCCCAGCACATCCGCGACTGGCTCTACTTCAACGTCTACACGACGGACGAGGAGCGCACGCTGATGCTGGAGGGGCGGCTCAAGCGCATTTCCGGCGTGCTCGGGCTGTTCCGCACGCTGCTGGTCGTGGTGTCCATCGTCATCATCGCCCTCATCGTCTACGTGCTGACGATCGAGAAGATCAAGTCGATCGCGACGCTGAAGCTGATCGGCGCGCCCAACAGCGTCATCGTGCGCCTCATCATGGAGCAGTCGATGGCGCTCACGTTGGCCAGCTTCGGCGGCGCCTGGGTGCTGCGCGAGCTGATCGCGCCGGGCTTCCCGCGCACGCTGTCGTTCGCCGCGCACGAGACGGCGATCACCTTCGGCGTCATGCTGGTCGGCGGCGTGCTGGCCAGCTTCATGGCGGTCTGGCATGCGCTTCGCACGCCGCCGCAGCTGGCGCTGGGGGGCTGAGCGTGGACATCGCGACGCTGCCACCGGGCTCCGACGCGCGCGACACCACCGGCGGCGGCGTGGCCGTGTCAGCCGCAGCGGGTGCGGCGGCCCCGGTGCTGGAGGTGCACGACGTCAGCCAGACCTTCGGCCATGGCGCGCAGGCGGTGCAGGCGCTCAAGCCGACGACGCTGTCGGTCGACCCGGGCGAACTCGTCGCACTGCTCGGCCCGAGCGGCTCCGGCAAGAGCACGCTGCTGCTGGCGATCAGCCTGATCCAGCCGCCCACCACCGGTCGCATCCGCATCGGCGGCCAGCTGCTCTACGACAACGGGCCGACCGGGATCGACGTGCGCGCCTTCCGGCGCCAGCGCATCGGCTTCATCTTCCAGCAGCACAACCTGATCCCCTTCCTGACGGCGCAGGAGAACGTGGCGCTGGTGCTTGACCTCAACGGCAAGCGCCGGCGCGAGGCGAACCGGCGCGCCGCGGAACTGCTCGACTACCTCGAGATCGGCCACCGCGCACGCTCGCTGCCGGCGCAGCTGTCGGGCGGCGAGCAGCAGCGCGTGGCGATCGGCCGCGCGCTGGCCAACGAGCCGCCGCTGATCCTCGCCGACGAGCCGACGGCGGCCCTCGACACCGAGCGGGGTGCCAAGGTGATGGCGATGCTGCGCCGGATCGCCCGCGAGCGCCGGTCGGCGGTCATCACCGTCACGCACGACCACCGCATGATCGAGGGCTTCGACACCGTCTACCACCTGGAGGACGGCCGGCTGGTGCAGACGCAGCGCAACGCGTCGTCCGGCACGCCTGCGATGCCGCCCGCCTGAGCCGCGCCACCGATGGAGCCCGGCCGGCACCTCGGTGCGCGGGACCTCGACGGCTCGGCGCGGCGCGCGACCAGGCCACGTCGACGCTGCAGCTGCGCGTCGACCTGCGTGTCACGACAACGCCAGCACGCGCCCGAACGGCGGCACGGTCGACGCGTGCGCGGCCGGCACCGCCCACAGCACGGGGCAGCGCGGTGGCGCGCCGGCGCGCCCCTGCAGATCGGTCAGCACGACGACGAGGTCCGGCCGGTGCGCCTGCGCCTCGGCCCGCGTCTGCGCACGACCGGCGAGAATCCGGCCATGGTCGATGCAGCGGGGACCGGCGTCACGGACATGCGCGATGAGGGGCGAGGCGTCAGCGGCCGCTCGCGCGCGTCGGCGGCGCCCGGACGGCCCTGCGCCAGCGATCGCTGAGATGGCGGCGATGGACGAGCTGCTGGCGGCCGCGACGCAGGTGCGGCTGAACGCCCATGCGCCGTACTCCGGCTTCGCCGTCGGCGCCGCCCTGCGCGACGAACGAGGGCGCGTGCACGTCGGCTGCAACGTCGAGAATGCCGCCTACCCGCAGGGCCTGTGCGCCGAAGCGGTGGCGTTGGGCGCGCTGGTGGCTGCCGGCGGAAAGCGCGTCACGGCGGCCGCGGTGGTTGCCGACGCGCCGGCGCCGATCACGCCCTGCGGCGGCTGCCGGCAGAAGCTGCGCGAGTTCGCGGCCGACGACCTGCCGGTGCGCTGCGCCAACCTCGGCGGCGCCGTCGCCGACACGACGCTGGGCGCGCTGCTGCCGTCGTCCTTCGGACCGGAGGCGCTGGCGTGAGCGCGATCACGCGCGCGGCCGATGCGCTGCGCCGGGCCGGCGGCGGCGAGGTGCCGCGCATCGCCGTGCTGCTGGGTTCGGGCTGGGGGTGCCTCGACGACGGGCTGAGCGTGGGCGACGAACTCGACTATGCGGCGCTGCCAGGTTTTCCGCAGTCGGGCATCGCCGGGCACGCCGGGCGGGTGCGCATCGGCCGGGTCGGCGGATGCGATGCCGGCGGCACCGGCGACACTGGCGCGGTCGGTGGCACGCCGGTGATGCTGCTGTCGGGCCGCACGCACGCGTACGAGGACGGCGACGCGGCAGCGATGAAGGGCGTCGTGCGCGCGATCGCCGCCGCCGGCGTCACGACGCTGGTGCTGACCAATGCCGCCGGAAGCCTCGACCCGGCCATGCCGCCGGGCGCACTGATGCTGCTCGCCGACCACCTCAACATCGCGCAGCGCACGCCGCTGCACGGCGAGGACGACGACCGCCGCTTCGTCGACCTGGCCGACGCCTACGACCCGGCGCTGCGCGCGGCGGCGCACGCGGCCGCCATCGATGCCGGCGTCGCGCTGCACGAAGGCGTCTACGCCTGGGTGCTCGGCCCGCAGTTTGAGACGCCGGCCGAGATCCGCATGCTGCAGCGCCTGGGTGCGCAGGCGGTGGGCA
>CAZQPN010000033.1:0-12820 GCA_964595215.1 uncultured Rubrivivax sp.
GCGTGATCGAGATCAGCCTGATCACGCCGCCGGTGGGCATGAACATCTTCGTGCTGTCCAGCGTCGTGCCCAGCCTGCCGACGACCGCGATCTGGCGCGGCGTGCTGCCCTTCGTCACCGCCGACATCTTCCGCATGGCGGTGCTGATCGCCTTCCCGGCGCTCAGCCTGGCGATCCCGAAGTGGCTCAACCTGTGACTTCCTGGGCGCCTCGCTGACGCGGCGCCCCCTCAGGCGCGGGGCGGCGCTGCGCCCCGGACGCGACGGCCGGCGCCTAGCATCGGTCCATCGACCACGTTCACGCCGGATGCCTGCCATGTCCACCGCCGCCGCGACCCCGCTGCACCCCGATCCGTCTGCTCCGGCCGCGGCAGCGCCCGGTACCCAGCGCGCCAGGCACGCGGCCCTGAGCCGGGCCCTGGACGCCATGGAGAAGGCCGAGGCCCGCGGCCAGCCGGCGCTGATGGCGGCGGCCTGCCAGCGCCTGGCGCGCTGCTACCGGGCACTGGGCGCCTGGCCGATGGCGATGTCGACACTCGAGCGCGCGCAGCGCTGCGCAGGCGTCAGCGGCGCCATCGACCAGGAGGTGGACCTCGGCTGCGAGCTCGCCGAGTGGCTGGCCGACCTCGCCGAGGCCGCCGACCGGCACGAGCGCGGCAGCGGACGGCGCTGGCGCGAGCAGGCGCGCGACCGGGTCTTCCAGACCACGCGGCTGACTGCCCGCTGCGCCGACCCGCGCTGGGAGGTGACGGTGCTGCTGCGACTGTCGGACGTGCTCGACCGCTTCGGCGACCGCGACGACGCGACCGTGCTGCAGGTGCGTGCGCTGCAACTCACGGTGTCGGAGTTCTATGCTGCGCCGGCGCCGCGCGCCGAAGACGCGGTGTCGCTGCGTCGGCACTGAGGCCGCGCCGCCCTGCAGCGCGTGACGGCCTGCCTCGCGGCGGTGCGGCGCTCTGGCTCTTCGTCGATCTGGACGCACCGCGCGGGGAGCGCCCAGGCGTGTCGTCAGGGCACGCAGACGAGCGAGCCGTCCTCGCTGGCGGCGCGATGCGACGGGCAGCTCCGTTGTTCGGCGAGGAAGGCGCGCTCCCAGCGGCCTTGCGCGTTGCGGCGCCAGACGTCCCGAGCGGGACGACGCCGAGACCGCAGCGTGGAGGGTCCTTGCGGGGCCGGGGCCGGGGCCGGGGCCAGCGCCGTCACCAGCCCCCGCCGCCACCCCCACCGCCGCCGCCGCCCGACCCTCCGCCACCGCCGAATCCCGAGGACGACGACGAGGGTGCGGGCATCGCGCTGGCGAACGAGGCCTGCGCCGCCGCGACGCTGCCGCTGACCGCGCCGCCGAAGCTGCGCCCCGACCAGCCGGCGCCGCCTCGCCACGCGGGGCGGTAGGACTCGCGGACGTCCTCCGCCGGGTGCGTGCGTGCGAAGGCGCGCTCGAAGGCCTCCGACCAAGGCTTCTCGGCGTCGAGCGCGATCGCGTACGGCAGCAGCCGCTCGAAGCGCTCGGCCGTGATCTCCGGCGCGCCGGCCAGGTTCAGGCGCGGCGTCTCGGCGGTGCGCAGGTACATCTGCAGCCCCTCGATGCGGTCCATCACCTGCCGCCCGGCCGCGGTCGGCGCGCGCAGCAGGTAGTAGAAGACGCCGTTGAGCATCGCGAAGCCGGCCACCAGCGCGAGCGGGAAGCCATGCGCGCGCAGCCGGTCGAGCAGCTGGGTGCCGAAGTCGCCCAGCGGCACGTCGGCGCCGAGCGCCAGCGACGCGGCCGCCGCCGCGAAGATCAGCAGCCCCGACAGGTGGACCGCCGCGCCGACGATGGCCCGCAGGCCGCGCCCGGCCATCAGCGTGCGCAACGCGCGCACCACCGCCGAGCCGCCGACGAAACCGGCGACCCCGACCAGCACGAGCGGCGGGACCTCGTCCTCGCCGATGTGGCCGAACGCGAAGGTGGCCCAGATCGCCAGCATGGTCAGCACCACGCCGACCGCGACGTGGCCGAGGTTGCGGCGGAAGAACCGGTGCCGGTTCTCCTTCTCGATCGCCGACCGGAAGGCCGCCTGTGCCGACGCCAGGCTCTGACCGTGGCCGCGGTCGATGCGCGCCTCGCCGCCGCTGCCGTCGACCCAGGCCAGCAGCGCACGCTCGCCCGCCGGCAGCGCACCGGGCGTGGCCTCGCGGTTGCGCCGCAGCGTCAGGCCGCCGCCGGCATCGTCGAAGCGCAGCAAGCCCTTGACCGCGAGCGACACCGCGGCGGCGGTGAACTCGCGCCAGTCGCGGCTCCAGCCCCAGCGGTGCACGTAGCCCGCGAGTGCGGGCGAGATGCCTTCGGGCGGGTGGAACAGCGGGATCACCGTGCCCTTGGACGGATCGCGCCCGACCGCGTGCCACGCGACCAGGTAGAAGACGAGCACACCTGCCAGCCCGAGACCACCCAGCAGCGCGCGCCGATGGTCGAGCAGCGCGTCGCGCAGCGCCTGCGCGCGCGTCGGTGCGGCCACCGCGCCGGCGGGCAGTTCGGCGACGATCGTCAGCCCTTCGCCGGGCGCGAGCGGCCGCGTGGTGTCGAAGACCAGCGTGCCGTCGGCGCCGGGCTGCGCGTGCCAGTCGCCGCCGCGCTCGCCGAAGCGGCCGGTGTAGGCGGTGTGGCGCACCGGGGCCGCGCCGCCGGGCAGGCGCACGGTCGCGCTCGCCTCGCGGATCGGAAACTGCCATTCGTTGCCGGTCACGTTCCAGTACAGCTCGACGCGGTCGGGCAGGTGGCGCAGCTGGCGACCAGTGACGTATCGGAAGCGGTAGGTGGTGGCGCCCGGCGCCAGCCGCACGTCCTCGGACCCGGCATAGATGCGCACGCCGCGGTCGTTTCGGCGCGTGAAGTGCGGCTCGGGGCGGCCGTCGCGCGTGACGTCGACGAGCTCGAACGAGACCTGCCGCAGCCGCCCCTCGGCATCGGTGAAGCGCAGCGGGAAGTCGCGGAAGATGCCGCGCCGGATGCGGTCGCCCTCGGCGCGCACGGTGATCGTCTCGGTCACCGCAAGGTCGCCGTCGGCGCGCACGTCGATCGTCGCCTCGTAGCGCTCGATCGCCTCCTCGGCAGCGGCCGCGCCCGCGGCCAGCGCCAGCAACGTACCGAGGCACGCCGCCAGCCGCGCGGCGCGCGCGAACGACCCCGAGTGGCGCGGCATGCAGCCCCTGCGCGGCCCGCCGTCAGCCGCGGAACGAGACCTGGGGCGTCGCGCGGCCGGCGTCGTCGGTCTCGAAGAAGGCGCGCCTGACGAATCCGAAGGCGCCGGCGACGAGGTTGCTCGGGAACGACTCGACCATCACGTTGAGCTCGCGCGTGGCGCCGTTGTAGTAGCGGCGCGCCATCTGGATCTCGCTTTCGAGCGTGGCGAGCTGCTCCTGCAGGTGCAGGAAGTTCTGGTTCGCCTTCAGGTCGGGGTAGTTCTCGACCACCGCGAGCAGGCGGCCGATCGCACCCGACAGCAGGCCCTCGGCCTGGGCGCGCGCGGCGACGTCGCCCGGCGCCACCTCACCCGCCTGCCGGCGCGCCTCGGTCACGCGCTGCAGCAGCTCGCGCTCGTGCACCGCGTAGCCCTGCACCGTCTCGACGAGGTTGGGCACGAGGTCGGCGCGGCGCTTGAGCTGCACGTCGATGCCGCTCCAGCCCTCCTCGGCCATCTGTCGGTGGCGGACCAGGCGGTTGTACAGCGCGACGACAACGCCGGCGACGGCGGCTACGATCACGAGGACGGCGATCCAGACCATGCGGGGTGTGCTCCATGCGCAGCGCGCGCCAGCAGCCGCGGCGGCACTCGTGCGCGTGCCGGCCGCGCCGGGAATGCGGACAGGGCGGACAGTATCG
This sequence comes from uncultured Rubrivivax sp., assembly GCA_964595215.1. Taxonomy (GTDB): domain Bacteria; phylum Pseudomonadota; class Gammaproteobacteria; order Burkholderiales; family Burkholderiaceae_C; genus Rubrivivax. Next base: position 3,862 of record CAZQPN010000033.1, read on the forward strand.
CATCGCGCGAAAACGGTGCGCGACGGCGCCGACGCCGGTTGTGCGCGCCTGCCGCCGCCGCAGGCGTGCGGGTTGGGCGGGCAGGTCCGGCCGGCCTTGGCCCGTCCCGAGCACCGCTGCGCCGACGTTCAGCCGTGGTCCGGCGCCGCGGTCCTCAAGGCCTCGTAGCCGGCCACCACGTCGAGCAGTTCGTTGGTGATCGCGTCCTGGCGCAGGCGACGGAACTCGGTCATTAGATCCGCTTGGCGCTCGGAGAGGTTCCTCTGCGCTGCCTGCATTGCCTCGAGTCGGCTCGCGTTCTCGGCTGCCAATGACTCGGCGCAGGCACGGAACACCGTGATGAAGAAGTGCTGCCGCAGCAGCGCGCTGAACAGGGCGGCCCGATCCATGCGGTAGGCCGGCAGGGTCGATCCGGGCCAGCCTTGAGCCTCCAGGCTGCGCAGCTGGCTCAGGTGCACGGGCAGAAGTCGCACGCTGACCGGGTGATGTCGTCCGCCTGCCGTCGGCCGCTGATGGAACACATGGACACGTTCGACGCTGGCCTCGTGCTGCCAGCGGTCGACCCGCGTCAGCACCTGCCGCACCAGCGGCGCGATCCGCGCCGCCGACCCGGGCACCGGCTGCGTCTCCTCGGGCGGTTCGCCAGCGTGCTCGAACAAGCTGCCCGCGCGCGTCCCGACCGCCATCAGCCGCAGCGTGGCACCGCCGGCCAGCTCGGCCAGCCGCTCGCGCGCGTGCTCCACGATGTCTTCGTTGAATCGCCCGCAAAGTCCGTGGTCGGAGCCGAAGACGATCGCCCCCAGCGGGTGCCGCTCGCGCCCCTGCGGCGGCGCGGCCGGCTCGGGAAGATCGCGCAGCACGACGTGCAGACCCAGCTCGATCGTGCGTGCGTAGTCGGTCAGCGAGCGCACCGCGGCGTCGTACTGGCGGATGCTGACGGCAGCGAGGGCCTTCATGGTCTGCACGATACCGACCAGGTCGCCCGCCGTGTCCAGCTGGCGCCGTAGGTTTTCCAGCGTCTCCATGCTCAGCCGCCGGGCACGGCCTGCGGCGCGCTCGGGCTGTGGCCGGTCGACATGTCGGCAATCGCTGCCCGCGCCGCCTCCATCAAGCCCTCCCATTGCGCATCGCTCAGGGGCTCACCCGCCTCGACGCGCGGGACCAGGTCGGCGCTGTTGTCGGCCTGCACCGCGCGGCCTATCGCCGCCTGCGCCGTCTCGATGGCATCGAGCGGCAGTGGATCGAACAGTCCCGTGATCACGGCGCGCAGCAGCACGAGCTGCACCAGCGCCGGCAGCGGTGCGCCCTCGGCCTGCTTGAGCACCTCGCGCACGCGCTGACCCCGTTCGATCGTCGCGCGCGTATCCTCGTCCAGTCGGGTCGCGAAGCGGGCGAAGGTCTCGAGCTCCTCGAACTGCGCGTACGTCAGGCGCAGTTCGCCCGCCAGTTTCCGGTAGGCCGGGTGCTGCGCCTTGCCCCCCACGCGCGAGACGGAACGACCGACGTCCACCGCGGGCAGCCAGCCCTTGCGGAAGTGCTCGGGCGACAGGTAGACCTGGCCGTCGGTGATCGAGATCAGGTTGGTCGGGATGTAGGCCGAGATGTCCTGGGCCTGCGTCTCGACGATCGGCAGTGCCGTGATCGAGCCGCCGCCCTGGTCCTCGCGCAGGTGAGTCGCACGCTCCAGCAGCCGAGAGTGGACGTAGAAGATGTCGCCGGGGAAGGCCTCGCGGCCGGGCGGCCGCCGCAGCAGCAGCGACAGCTCGCGGTACACGCGCGCATGTCGCGTGAGGTCGTCGAAGACGACGAGCACGTCCCGGCCCTGCGCCATGAAGTGCTCAGCCATGGTCATCGCGGCATAGGGTGTCACGAACTGCAGACCGGGCGCGTCCTCGCCGCCGGCCACGAGGACGATGCTGTGCTCGAGTGCACCTTGCCGGCGCAGGGTGTCGATCACGCGTGCCACGGCCGTGCCGCGCTGCCCGATCGCGCAGTAGATGCACACCACTCCGCGACCGCGCTGGTTGACGATGGTGTCCACCGCGATCGCGGTCTTGCCGGTCTGCCGATCGCCGACGATCAGCTGGCGCTGGCCGCGTCCGATCGGGATCAGCGCATCCACCACCTTGAGGCCGGTCTGCAGCGGCTGGCTCACCGGTGCGCGGTCCATGATCGCTGGCGCGGCCTGCTCGACCGGCCGGCGCGCGGACGCGGCCACCGGCCCCTTGCCGTCCAGCGGGCGGCCTGTGGCGTCCAGGACGCGTCCCAGCAGGCCGTCGCCGACCGGCGTGTCGACCAGGCGGCCGGTGGCGCGTGCCTCGACACCTGCCGTCAGGTGGTCGCTCGGGCCCAGCAGCACGAGCCCGGCCTCTTGGGACTCGAGATCGATCGCCATGCCGAGCAGCCCGCCGGCCAGTTCGACCAGTTCCTCGGAGCGCAGCCCGGGCAGCCCGCTGACACGCGCGATGCCGCCGCCCAGCCGCACCACGCTGCCGGTCTCTCGCGGGCGCGGTCCGGGTTCGCGCGCTGCCAGCGCCGCCAGGGCCTGGTCGACCAGCCGGCGGCTGGCACCGAGCGACTCGTTGAGCATCAACCTGCGGCCAGGGCCGGCGCGCCACCGCCCTGGTCCGGGTCACGTGACGGTGCAGAGCGCGCAGGCTTGTTGGCCGCCTCGCGCGCCTCGTCGATGCTGTGGCGGATCTCCTCTGTGACATCGTCCAGATGCCCCGCCAGGCTCCAGTCGAGCTTGTGTCCCGCGCCCGTCAGCTCGGCACCGAACACCAGATTCGGCTTGCGAACGCAGTGCAACTCGACCTCGCGCCCGAGCGCGCCGGTCAGTGCCTGTCGAAGGTCCTCCAGTGCCTCTGGCGCCGGCTCGAAGCTCGTTGCCAGCTGCAACCGGGACGCGGCCTCGGCCAGGGCCTGAAGCTGTTCAGGTGGCAGAGCCTGCACCCGGCGCGCGAGCTTGGACAGCGCCTTGCCCTCGAGCGCTGCATCGGCCAGATCCGCCAGGGCGCGCCGCGCGATGTCGGTCGCCGCCTCGGCCAGCTCGCGCGTGAGCGTGCCCTGGAAGTCGGCCTGCTCGCGCTCCAGTTCGAGCTGCCAGCGCTCGCGGCTGGCGCGCGCGTCGTCGCGCGCAGCCTCGACGAGCTCGCGGCGCTCCGCCTCGGCGGCCTCGCGCGCCTGCTTCAGCCGGGCCTCGCGGTCTCTTTCGAGGGTCGCCATCTTGTCACGGTAGGCCTGGGCCTGGGCCTGGGCATCGGCCTCGCGTGCCTCGGCCTGCTCGAGGCGGCTGGCGATGCGTCGCTCGCGCTCGGCCATGGCATCGATCACGGGGCGGTAGAGGAAACGCTTGAGAAGCCAGGCCAGCACCAGGAAGTTGAACAGCTGGGCCGCGACGGTGAACCAGTCGATCTGCATCATCAGCCCCCGGTACGTGCCAGCACCTGCTCCCAGAAGGGGTTGGCGTAGATGATGATCAGTGCGACCACGAAGCAGTAGATCGCGGTCGACTCGATCATGGCCAGGCCGACGAACAGCGTGCGCGTGATGGTCCCGGCCGCGTCCGGCTGCTGGGCGATGGAGGCCAGGGCCTGCGCCACCGCGCGACCTTCGCCGAGCGCCGGGGCGATCGAGCCGACCGCGATCGTCAGGCCCGCCGTGAGGATGGAGATCATGCCGATGAGGGAGGCGCTGTCCATGGAGTTTCCTTGTCAGTGGGGTTCGTTGTCCGAGTGCCCGGCACGGCTGTCTCCCTGTTCGGGCGCCGACGTGGCCGAGGCGATGTAGACCATTGCCAGCACGGCAAAGATGTAGGCCTGGATGAAGCCCGTCACCACGCCCAGCAACTCCATCACGATCGGAAAGAACAGCGGCGCCAGGCTGATCAGGATGCCGACGATCACTGTGCCGCTCATGATGTTGCCGTACAGGCGAACGGCCAGCGCGAGCGTGCGTGAGAGTTCGCCGATGACGTTGAAGGGCAGCATCAGCCAGGTCGGCCGCACGTAGCGCCGCAGGTAGGCCACCACGCCTTGCTCGGCCACGCCATACAGCGGCACGGCGACGGCCACCGCGATCGCCAGTGCCGTCGTCGTCGACAGCGAGCCCGTGGGCGGCATGTAGCCAGGCACGATGACGAGCAGGTTGGACAGCGCGATGAACAGGAACAGCGTACCGACGAAGGGCAGGAAGGGGCCCGGGTCCTGCCGGCTCACCTCCCGGATCTGGTCGCGCATGGCCACCACCACGACCTCGAGCAGGTTCTGCCAGCGCGAGAGTTCGGGCCCGGTGGACAGCCGCCGCGTGACCCACCAGGAGCCGACGACGAGCAGGGCCATCACCAGCCACGTGAAGGCGATCGTCGCATTGACGGCGAAGGGGCCGAGTTGCCACAGGACGATCGCGTCCGAGCCGATGTTCATGCCGCTCCTCCCGGGCCTTTGGTCCGGCCGCCCAGGCGGCGCAGCAGGACGATGCGGGCGACGACAAAACCGGCGATCGCAGCGACGAGTGCCTGCCAACCCAGCCAGCGCGCCACGAGGCCGAAGCCGGCCACGGCGAGGACGAGGCGAGCGGCGACATTCACGACGAACCAGCCTCCGGCGCGCTGGCGGTCCACCAGGCCTTGCAGCGTCCACCACAGCCATAAGAAGTAGGCCATGCCGATGACCACCCCCGCCAGCGCGCCGATCGCCAGGCTGATCAGCGTGTTCATGGGCGCCACCTGCCGAGGCCGTCCGCCGCGGCCGCACGACCGGTGCCTGCCGCATCAGCTTGCTTCATCGCCCCCTCCGTCGTCGTCACCCCGGCTTTCCTGGCGTATCCAGTACCAGGCATTCAGGCAGCCGACCACGATGCCCACGGTCAGCAGCGTCAGCGTCCACGACATGCGGCCGGGGAAGCGTCCGTCGAGCCAGATCCCGGCGGCCAGCCCGACCAGGGTCGGCACCGAGACCGACCACCCGACGATGCCGAACAGGCCGAGGGAGAACCAGATGCTGCGCTGGGCATCACGTTCGGCGCGCAGGCGCCGCGCGGCGCGCCGGGCCACGGCATCGCCCAGTTGCCGCTCGGGCAAGCTCGCGTCGTCCTGCGGTTTCGGATCAGACACGCGACCGCCGCTCCAGCTCGACCAGCCCGCGCACGGCACCCACTTCCAACCGCGCCAGCGCGCCGCGCGCGCGCCGCTCGTCGTCGTCGAGCTCCAGGAAGGTCTCGCGCACCATCGCCTGCAGCGCCTCGAGGTCGTCGCCAGCCACGGCATGCACGGTCGACACCAGGACCTCGGCCCCGCACTTCACGAGCGCCCCTTCGTCCAGCGCGACCAGGCGCTCCGCGCCGCCCTCGACGGTGTAGTACAGGATGCCGGGCACCAGCGCGGCAACGAAGTCGACGTGGCGCGGCAGCAGGCAGAACAGGCCGTCGGGCGACTCGGCCACGACCTTGTCCACCGGCGCGTCGACCAGCACCTGCGTCGGCGAGAGCACCTTCAGCCGCATCGCGCTCACAAGGCACCCCTGCGCGCGGCACGTGGCGCGACGAACGGATGGGCGGACCCGGGCGCACTCATGGCGCCGTGCCCTCGGGCTCGCGCTCGAGCGCCTCGTCGACGGCGCCGATCATGTACAGCGCGCGTTCGGGACGGTCGGCGAATTCCCCGGCCAGGATGCGTTCGCAGCCGCTCAGCGTCTGCTCCAGCGTCACCAGCGCGCCCGGGCGCCCGGTGAAGTGGCCGGTGGTGAAGAAAGGCTGGGTCAGGAAACGCTCGAGCCGCCGTGCCTGGCTGACCGTCGCGCGGTCGCGCTGCGACAGCTCCTCCATGCCCAGCATCGCGATGATGTTCTTCAGCTCCTCGTACTCGGCCAGCACCCGGCGCACCTCGTGCGCCACGCGGAAGTGCCGCTCACCCACGACCGAGGGTGTCAGCATCTTGGAGTCCGAGGCCAGTGGGTCCATCGCCGGGTACAGGCCCTGTGCGGCCCGCTTGCGCGACAGCACGATCGAGGCTGACAGGTGGCCGAAGGTGTGGGTCGCCGATGGGTCGGTGAGGTCGTCCGCCGGGACGTAGACCGCCTGCACCGATGTCATGCCGGCACTCGCCGAACTGGCAATGCGTTCCTCGAACTCCGCCAGCTCGGTGGCCAGCGTCGGCTGGTAGCCCACGCGCGAAGGCATGCGCCCGAGCAGCCCGGACACCTCCATGCCGGACTGAACGTAGCGGAAGATGTTGTCGATCAGCAGCAGCACGTCCAGGCGCTCGCTGTCGCGGAAGTGCTCTGCGATGCTCAGCGCCGCGTGCCCGACCCGAAAACGCGCCCCTGGCGGCTCGTTCATCTGTCCGAACACCATCACCGTCTTGTCGAGCACGCCGGCGTCACGCATCTCGCGGTACAGCTCCTCTGCCTCGCGGCAGCGCTCGCCGATGCCGCAGAAGAGACTCACGCCCTCGTAGGCCTCGACCATGTTGTGGATCAGTTCGGTGATGATGACCGTCTTGCCAACGCCCGCACCCCCGAACAGCCCGGCCTTGCCGCCGCGCTCGAGCGGCGCGAGCAGGTCGATCGCCTTGATGCCCGTGATGAAGACCTCGCGCGACGAGACCCGCCGCTCCAGCGGCAGCGGCGGCCGGTGGATCGGCAGCCGGGCGTCGCACTGCGGCGCCGGGCGCTGGTCGATCGGCGCGCCGAACAGGTTGACCATGCGGCCCAGCAGGGCCGGCCCGACGGGCACCTCGAGCATGCCACCAGTGTCGGTGACGGCGGCGCCGCGCGCCAGCCCGCGCGTGGGCGTGAGGGCAAAGCAGCGCACCAGGTCGGGCGAGAGGTGGCTCTCGACCTCGAGCACGATGTCGTCGTCGTCCCCCGTGCGCAGGGCCTGCCGGCGCGGCGGCAGCGGCGGCGCGAAGAAGACATCCACGACGTTGCCCCGCACCGCGACGACACGGCCCGCGGCGGCGGGGGACGCATGCGCCGCGGCGCTCTCCTCCTCCGTCATCGACCTGCGGGAATCCCGTCTCGCCGCAGCGGCCTCGGACGCTGCGCCGTCTTGCCCCTTGCCTGGGTGCAGTCGTCCCGCCGGCCTGCCGTGTTTCGGGGCTGTCTCGGGGGAATCCATCGCTCATTGTCGGTCGCCTCTGCCCGCGACGCTTGAGTCACATCAATACCGGCAGGCCCGCACTGGCGCGCCGGCACGTGCGGGATCAGCTGACGGAACCGATGCGCCGCCGGTTTGTGCCAGCCGCGCCAGCAACGACGTCGCCGCCCTCAGGCCCGCGCCAGCACGCCCGACAGCGCCACTCCAGTGTGCGTCCCGGCCGCGACGATCGCCTCCGGCGCCCCCTCGGCCGCGATGCGGCCGCCGCCGGCACCGCCCTCGGGGCCGAGGTCGATCACCCAGTCGGCCTCTGCGACCAGGTCCAGGTCGTGCTCGATGACGACCACGCTGTGGCCGCCGTCGACGAGCCGGTGCAGCACCCGGATCAGCCGCTCGACGTCGGCCATGTGCAGGCCGACCGTCGGCTCGTCGAGCACGTAGAGCGTGTGCGGCGCCTTGTTGCCGCGGCGCGTGACGTCGTCGCGCACCTTGCTCAGCTCGGTCACGAGCTTGATGCGCTGCGCCTCGCCGCCCGACAGCGTCGGGCTCGGCTGGCCCAGCGTCAGGTAGCCCAGGCCGACGTCCTTCAGCAGCTGCAGCGGGTGCGCCACCGCCGGCATGCTGGCGAAGAAGTCGACCGCCTCGTCGACCGGCATCGTCAGCACCTCGCCGATGTGGCGGCCGCGCCAGGTCACCGCCAACGTCTCGGGGTTGAAGCGCTGGCCATGGCACTGGTCACAGGGCACCTTGACGTCGGGCAGGAAGCTCATCTCGATCGTGCGCATGCCCTGCCCCTCGCAGGCCGGGCAGCGGCCGGGGCCGGTGTTGAAGCTGAAGCGGCTGGCGCTGTAGCCGCGCGCGCGCGCCTCCAGCGTCTCGGCGAAGAGCTTGCGGATGACGTCCCAGAAACCGATGTAGGTCGCCGGGCAGGAGCGCGGCGTCTTGCCGATCGGCGTCTGGTCGACCTCGAGCACACGGTCGACGCCCTCGAAGCCGGTCAGGCCGGTGCAGCCCGTCCACGGCGGCGTCTGCCCGGCCGCCTGCGCGGCACGGCCGGCGGCGCTGGCGCGCTGCGCCACCGCGGCCTGCACGCTGGCCAGCAGCACGTCGCGCGCCAGCGTGCTCTTGCCCGATCCGCTGACCCCCGTCACCGCCACCAGCCGCTGCAGCGGCACGCGCACGTCGAGCGCACGCAGGTTGTGCAGCGACGCGCCACGCACCGTCAGCGCCGGCTCGTCGGCCGCCACCGGCCGGCGTGGCTGCAGCGGGTGCACCAGCGGGTGGGCGAGGAAGCGGCCGGTGACCGAGTCGGGCGCCGCCGACAGGTCGGCCACCGTGCCCTGCGCGACCAGCGTGCCGCCGCGGCGGCCGGCGCCGGGACCGATGTCGATGAGGTGCTCGGCGCGGCGGATCGTGTCCTCGTCGTGCTCGACCACGACCAGCGTGTTGCCGGCCGCACCCAGCTTGGCCAGCGCGCCGAGCAGGATGCCGTTGTCGCGCGGGTGCAGGCCGATCGTCGGTTCGTCGAGCACATAGCACACGCCCTGCAGGTGGCTGCCGAGCTGCGCCGCCAGCCGGATGCGCTGCGCCTCGCCGCCCGACAGCGTCGGCGCCGCGCGGTCCAGCGTCAGGTAGGCGAGGCCGACGTCCTGCAGGAACTGCAGCCGGCTCGCGATCTCGGTGATGACGTCGCGCGCGATGCCGCGCTCGCGCTCGCTCAGGTCCGCGCCGCCGCGCAGCGTCTCGACCCAGGCCGCCGCCTGGGCGACCGACCAGCGGGCGACGTCGCCGATCGGCCGGCCGTCGAAGGTGACGGCGCGCGCCGCCGCGTTCAGCCGCGTGCCGCCGCAGTCCGGGCACGGCG
>CAZQPN010000034.1:0-12792 GCA_964595215.1 uncultured Rubrivivax sp.
TTCATCGTCGCGCAGTGGCTGGACATCGGCACCTTCAACCGCCTGCGTCGCATGAGCTGGTGGCAGGCGCCGCTGATCGGCTCGGTGATCGCCTCCGTCATCGACACGCTGATCTTCTTCTCCCTCGCCTTCGCAGGCACGGAGATGAACTGGCTGGCGCTGGCCACCGGGGACCTGGCCATGAAGTGGCTGATGGCGGTCGTCCTGCTCGTGCCCTACCGCGCCATGCTGCCGCATCTGGGTGTCTGGCAGGGCGCGCGCGCCTGAGAGCGTCCCTGGCCGGGCAGGCGTCCATGAGCAAGGCCTTCACGCGCGAGACGGACGCCCCGGACGACGATGGCGACGACGCGCCGGGCCTGCCGCTGCTGCCCGCTGGAACCAAGAACTACCTGACGCCGCAGGGCTACCGCCGGCTGCGCGACGAGTTGCGTGAACTGATCGAGCGCGAGCGGCCGCGCGTCGTCGAGACGGTGTCGTGGGCAGCGTCCAATGGCGACCGTTCGGAGAACGGCGACTACATCTACGGCAAGAAGCGACTGCGCGAGATCGACCGTCGCATCCGCTTCCTGACCAAGCGTCTGGACATCGCCGAAGTGGCCGATCCGAGCCTGCACCACGGCAGCGACCAGGTCTTCTTCGGCGCCACCGTCACGTTTGCCAACCGCCGAGGCGAGGAACGCACGGTGACCATCAAGGGCATCGACGAGGCCGATCCGCTGGCCGGCGAGGTGAGCTGGGTGTCGCCGGTGGCGCGCGCGCTGCTGAAGGCCCGCGAGGGCGACGAGGTGGCGCTGACGACGCCGTCGGGCGTCGAGCGCATCGAGGTGGTGCAGGTGACATACCCGACGCCGTCGGCGCGGTAGGCCGCGGCGCGGACCGGCGGCCACCGGGCGGGCGCCCCGTCAGGGCTTGACGCGGGCGACCTTCAGCACGGTGGGCACGCGGCGCAGCGCGCGCAGCACATCGGCCAGGTGCTGCCGGTCGCGCACGCTCAGCAGCAGACGCACCTCGGTCGTCTCGGCCGCCGGTTCCTTGCCCATGTCGAGGTGAATGATGTCGGCCTCGGCCGCGCTCGCCGCCGCCGCGACCTGGGCCAGGACGCCCTTGCCGTTCTTCAGCAGCGCAACGATGCCGGTGTCGAAGTGGCGCGTCAGCTCGTCGGACCACTCGACCTGGATCCAGCGCTCTGGGTCGCGCTGGTACAGGCGTCGGCCGGCGCCGCACTCGGTCGTGTGCACGACCAGCCCCTCGCCGCGGCCGAGGTAGCCGGTGATCTGGTCGCCGGGGATCGGGCGGCAGCAGGTCGCGAGCTGGATCGATGCGCCCTCGCTGCCATCGACGAAGACGACACCCTGCGCCGGCGCGCCATCCTCGGCGCCGTAGCGTCCGAGCGTCAGCGTCACGGCGTCCGGCCGCATGCCGTGTTCGACCATCAGCGCCGCCAGCCGCTTGGCCACGATGATCGCAATCTTTCGGCCCAGGCCGAGGTCGACCATCAGCTCGGCACGCGTGCGGTTGCCGCTCCAGCGGGTGAGCTGCTGCCACAGCGCCGCGGCGGGCTCGTCGCCGGGGTCGGACGAGGGCAGCTTCAGTCCCTCGGCACGCAGCGCTTGCGCCAGCATCTTCTCGCCCAGCGCAAGCGACTCCTCCTGCTCGAGGTTCTTCAGGAAGTGCCGGATCTTGGAGCGCGCGCGGCCGGTGCGAACCATGTTGAGCCAGCCAGGGTTCGGCCGCGCGCCAGGCGCGGTCACGACCTCGACGACGTCACCGCTCTTGAGTTCGGTGCGCAGCGCGACCGGCTCGCCGTTGACCTTCGCCGCCACCGTGTGGTTGCCGACGTCAGAGTGGATCGCGTAGGCGAAATCCACCGCCGTGGCGCCGCGCGGCAGCGCGAGGATCTTGCTCTTGGGCGTGAACACGTAGACCGCGTCGGGGAAGAGATCGATCTTGACGTGTTCCAGGAACTCGGTCGAGTCGCGCGTCTCGTCCTCGATGTCGAGCAGCGACTGCAGCCACATCGTGCCCACGCGTTGTGCCTCGGCGGCCGCGTTGCCGCCCTTGTCGCCGGTCTTGTACAGCCAGTGCGCGGCGATCCCCTTCTCGGCCACTGCGTGCATCGCCTCGGTGCGAATCTGGAACTCCACCGGCGTGCCCAGCGGGCTGACCAGCGTCGTGTGCAGCGACTGGTAGCCGTTGGCCTTGGGGATGGCGATGTAGTCCTTGAATCGGCCCGGCACCGGCTTGTACATCTGGTGCAGCACGCCCAGCGCGCGGTAGCACTCGTCGACGCCGGGCACCAAAATCCGAAACCCGAAGATGTCGTTGACTTGCGCGAAGTTCTCGCGCTTCTGGCGCATCTTGCGGTAGATGGAATAGAGCGACTTCTCGCGGCCCGAGACCTGCACCTTCATGCGCGCGCGCGAAAAGGCCTGGACGACGTCCTGCTGCACGCGCTCGACGACGTTGCGCCGGTAGCCGCCCGAGCGCTGCAGCGCCTTGGTCAGCGCCGCCTGTCGCCACGGGTGCACGTGCGCGAAGCACAGGTCCTGCAACTCGCGGTAGGCCTCGTTCAGGCCCAGGCGGTGCGCGATCGGCGCGTAGATGTCCAGCGTTTCTTGCGCGATGCGGCGCGCCTTGTCGGGCGCCATCGCGCCCATCGTGCGCATGTTGTGCAGGCGGTCGGCGACCTTGACCAGGATCACGCGCACGTCGCGCGACATTGCCAGCAGCATCTTGCGGAAGGACTCGGCCTGTCCTTCCTCGCGCGTGTCGAACTGGAGCTTGTCGAGCTTTGTGAGGCCGTCCACGAGTTCGGCGGTCGGTGACCCGAAGCGCGCCACCAGCTCGGCCTTGCTGACGCCCTGGTCCTCGATCGTGTCGTGCATCAGCGCGGCCATGATGGCCTGCACGTCCAGCCGCCACTCGGCGCACAGGCTGGCGACGGCGGTTGGATGCGTGATGTAAGGTTGGCCGCTGGCGCGGTACTGGCCCAGATGGGCCTCGTCGGCGAACTTGTACGCTTCGCGCACCTGGCGCAGGTCGGCCTTGGACAGGTAGGACAGGCGCGACGCCAATCCGTCGAAGGACTCGGCGGCGGGCTCGTCGCGCGGTGTCGACGAGAAGGTGACGCGCTGCAGTCCCTGCAGCGCGTTCGGCAGCAATTCAGCGGCGAGCGAGCGGATGCCCATGCCTCGAATGTAGCCCCAAGGACAGGGCGCGTCCGGGGTACGGGATACGATCGCGGCGCAGTCGCCCTGTGTACTGCCGTCCCGCCGCGCCGGCGCCACTGCCGGTCGCCCGCCCGGCCTCGCCGACGACGGCGTGACTTCGGGGGCACGGGGGCGGCGGGCGTCAGCGGGCTGCGCGCGCCAAGCGGGTCTCGGCCGTGGCGGCCGGCGCGCTGAACGCCCAGGCCTCGGCGTCGATGCGGTCGAGTTCGCCGCTGGCGCGTGCAGCGCGCAGGGCCGCTGCGACATCGGCGCGCGTGGCGCTGGCGTTCAGGGTCGGGATGTAGCCGGCGCTGTAGGCCTTGATGCTGCCGTCGGCCCGGGCCTGGACCAGTTCGGACTGGACCTGGGCGCGGGTCTTGCTGGCGCCGGCGCTCATCCAATCGTCGGAGCCGGCCTCCTGGGCAACGGCGGAGCCGGCGGCGGCGAAGGCCAGAGCGGCGGCGGCGAGGAGGGTGGTGGTGGTGTTCAAGGCGATGTCCTTTGCAAGGTTGCGGAGGTCTGTTGTCGAGGCCGGTACGCGCCAGCCACGGAATGGACTTTGCGCCCCGGATCCGACGCTTTCCGAACCGCGAGATGACAAATTGGTAATCCAGCGCCGGCCCGGAAAATGGCACCATTCGTGTCTGATGAGACTCCTTGTGATCGAAGACGAGGTCAAGCTCGCCCAGTACCTGCACAAGGGCCTGAGCGAGAACGGCTACGTCGTGGACCTGGCGCACGACGGCATCGAAGGCCGGCGGCTGGCCGTCGGCGGCGAGTACGACCTCGTGCTCCTCGACCTGATGCTGCCGGGCGTGGACGGCTTCGGCGTCCTGTCGGCCATCCGCGCCGCCAAGCGCCAGTTGCCGGTGCTGATGCTGACCGCGCGCGACAAGGTCGAGGACCGCGTGCGCGGGCTGGAGCAGGGTGCCGACGACTATCTCGTCAAGCCCTTTGCCTTCTCCGAGCTGATGGCGCGCGTCGCCGCGCTGCTGCGCCGCGGGCAGGCCAACGGCAGCGCGGCGCCGACCACGGTGCTGTCGCTCGCCGACCTCGAGGTCGACCTGCTGAGCCGCCGCGCGACGCGCGCCGGTGAGAGGCTGGACCTGACGGCCAAGGAGTTCAGCCTGCTCACCTTGCTGCTGCGCCGGCGCAGCCAGGTCCTGTCGCGCACCACGCTGGCCGAGCAGGTCTGGGACATGAATTTCGACTCCGACACCAACGTCGTCGAGGTGGCCGTGCGCCGCCTGCGTGCCAAGCTCGACGACCCCTTCCCGTCGAAGCTGCTGCATACCGTGCGCGGCATGGGCTATGTCCTCGAGGAGCGCGGCGCATGAAGGCCGTCTGCCCGGAAGGGGTCTGCTCCCACTCGATCAGCACCCGGCTGTCGCGCAAGCTGGCGCTGTTCACGATGCTGGTGCTCGGCATCCTGTTCGCCATCGCCTGGGGCATGGTCAAGTCCATGCTGATGAACCGCAACGAGCAGGACCTGAACGCGCGCTGCAACCTGGTGGAGAAGGTGATCGTGGTGGCGGCGCGCGAGGGCGGCGAGCCGGCGATCGTCGATCGGCTGACAGCCAACGCGTCGATGCGCGAGAACACCCGGCTCGAGCTCTGGCGCGCCGACGGAAGCCTGCTCTATGCGGATCCGGGCGCCGATGCACAGGCCATGTCGGAGCATCGCCAGGCGCGTGACTTCACGGTCCAGGTGACCGATCTGGGCGACGGCATGCTGCTGCGCGGCCGCTACACGGTCGACTACGAAGCGGACGCAGCCCTCGGCACCCGCTGGGCCTGGATCCTGACCGCGGTGACGCTCGCCGCCGGCGTGCTGGTCGCCGCCGGGGTTCGCTGGCACGTGCAGCGAGGCCTGGCCCCGCTGCGGGACCTGGCGGCGCAGACGCGCGACATCTCCGTGCGCGACCTCGGGCGCCGCCTGGCGCTGATCGATCCGGCGGTGGAGTTGCTGCCCTGGATCACTCAGTTCAATGCCCTGATGGACCGCCTGCAGCAGGCCGTGCAGCAGCTGGAGGCCTTCAACGCCGACGTCGCCCACGAGCTGCGCACGCCGCTGGCAACGCTCATCGGCGAGACCGAGGTGGCGCTGTCGCGCGAGCGACAGGCGCCGGCGCTGCAGGAGACCCTGGCGTCCAACCTGGAGGAAATGCAGCGCCTGTCGGCCCTCGTCAACGACATGCTGTTCCTGTCGCAGGCCGACCGCGGCGCCACGGCGCGCCGCGGCGAACTGGTGAGCCTGGCCGATCTCGCCAGGCAGGTCTGCGAGTTCCACGAGGCGACGCTGGACGAGGCCGGCTTGATGCTGCGCGTCGACGGCGACGCGCGACTGGCGGTGGACGTGCCGTTGGTCAAGCGCGCACTGTCCAATCTGGTGGGCAACGCCACGCGGTTCGCCACGCGCGGGTCGACCATCGTCGTCGCGATCGCACCCGAGTCGGATGGGCAGTTCCGTGTGACGGTCGAGAACGCCGGCGAGGGCATTGCGCCCGACCACCTGCCGCGCCTGTTCGACCGCTTCTTCCGCGCCGACGACTCGCGAAACTGCGGCGACATCCAGCACCATGGTCTCGGGCTGGCCATCGTGGCGGCCATCGCGCGCATGCACGCCGGGCGCACGCTGGCCGATTCACGGTCCGGCAGCACGCGGATCGGGTTCACGCTCGCGCCGCATTGACGCGAACATCGGTCTCAGCCGCTGGGCGTGGACGACCAGGAGCGTCCCGGAGGGCGGGCTGGCAGCGTCCGCCCGTCACCGTCGCTGGACTGCCGGGTGACGAGCCGCGCGCCCGGCGCCCTCACAATGCCGAAGGGCGCCCGGAGGCGCCCTTCGATCGGGATCGGATCTCCGCCGGGTCGATCAGATCGGGACCTTCTTGAGCATCTCCAGGCCGACCTCGCCTGCCGCGATCTCGCGCAGCGCGGTGACGCCGGGCTTGTTGCGGGTTTCCACCTTGGGCGTGTGCCCCTGGCTCAGCATGCGGGCGCGGTAGGTGGCGGCGAGCACGAGCTGGAAACGGTTGGGGATCTTCTCGAGGCAGTCTTCGACGGTGATGCGCGCCATGTCCGGGCTCCGGGGCTGGGGTCAGTTGAGTCCGAGGGCGGCGAACACCTGCGAGCGGTTGCGCAATTGGGCCGCGTACTTCAGGCGCTGCGAATGCACGACCGTCTTGAGGTCGAAAAGCGCCGTCTCGAACAAGCTATTGATTATAACGAAGTCGAAGTGGCGAGCCTGGGCGACCTCCTCGCGCGCGTTATGCATGCGGCGCTCGATGGTCTCCGGGCCGTCCTCGCCGCGGCGCAGCAGGCGCTGACGCAACTCGTCCCAGCTCGGTGGCAGGATAAAGATCAGCACCGCGTGCGCGAACAGCCGCTTGATTTGCAGCGCGCCTTGCCAGTCGATCTCCAGCACCATGTCCTGGCCTTGCTGCAGCCGGTCCTGGATCGCGGTGCGCGAGGTGCCGTACAGGTGACCGTGCACCTGCGCCCACTCGAAGAACTCGTCGCGCGCGACCTTGGCGCGGAAGGCCGGCTCGTCGACGAACCAGTACTCGCGACCGTCCTGCTCCTGGCCGCGCGGCGCGCGCGTGGTGTGCGAGATCGACACCGTCAGCCGCGAGTCGAGCTCGAGCAACGCCTTGACGAGGCTGGACTTGCCGGCCCCGCTGGGTGCGGCGACGACGAACAGGTTGCCCGGCATGCCGGCGCCGGCCGCAGGTTCGACGGTAGGGGCGCCGGTGGCGGCCGATGGGATGGTCTGTGGGTGGGTCATTCGAGGTCGTGCACCCGGAGCTCGAGGGCCGGACCGGGTGTCTGTCGTGCGGCCATGGCGCGATTGTCTCGCGTTGCCCCCCGAGCGCGCACCGTGCGGCGCCCGGCCCTCGCAGAGGGCGTCGAGGGTGCCGGCGCGAGGTATCGATCGGGTGGCGATGGACGCGGTCGACCGAATTGACTATCATGCGAACGCATTCGCATTAAAAACCAACCGTGTGCCGGCTGGGGCGTTGCGCCGCGCGGCGGCCATCCCTCCGAAGGACTTCGTCAACCTTGCCGCATGGAACGCCACACCCGCCAGGGCGCCGCCATCCGCGAGGCCATCGCGCAGGCGGGGCGTCCGCTGCTGCCGCGGGAGGTGCTCGACGCCGCCCAGGCGGGTGCGCCGGGGCTGAGCATCGCCACCGTCTACCGCAACCTGCGCAACCTGCTGGACGAGGGCGAACTGCGCATGGTCGTGCTGCCGGGCGAGAGCGCCCGCTACGAACGGGCGGGCAGCGCGCACCATCACCACTTCCAATGCCGCCGGTGCCAGCGCGTGTTCGACGTGCCGGCCTGTCCCGGCGATCTCGCCGCGCTGGCCCCGCCGGGCTTCACGGTCGAGGACCACGACCTGACGCTGTACGGCTGCTGCACCGACTGCGCGCCGACGCGCGCCGGCGGGCTGCGCCGGTCGCCGGCAGCGGCGTCGAGCTCGTGATGAAATCTCCAGCCATCGAAGAGGACTGCGCATGACGCTGTGTTTCGCACGAAGGGCCCTGGCGCTCGGCACCAGCCTGGCGTTTGCCTGCGGCGTCGCCGTTGCCGGCAAGGCGCACCAGCACGGCGTCGTCAAGCTCGATGTCGCGGTCGATGGCGGCGAGGTCTCGCTGGTCGTCGAGATGCCGCTGGACAACCTGGTCGGTTTCGAGCGTGCGCCCCGGACCGACGCCGAGCGCAAGACCGCCGCCGCCGCGCTCGCCAGGATGCGCGACGGCGCCTCGCTGTTCCGCTTCGACGCCGAGGCACAGTGCGTGCTTGGCCACAGCGAGGCGGCGGCGCCAGTGCTCGAGCAGGCCGGCGCCGCCGGCGGCCAGGACGGACATGCCGATCTGGACGCCACCTATGTGTTCCGCTGCGCCGCGCCGGCCCGCCTGGCAACGCTGGAGGTGCTGCTGTTCGATGCGTTCAGGCGCATCGAGCGCATCGAGGTGCAGGCCGTGCTGCCGCACGGTCAACGCAAGGCCGTGCTGCGCGGCGCAGCCCCGGTGCTTCGTCTGTCCCAGTGACCCGCTGCGCGGACCTGGGGTCGGCCATGATCCTGCAGTTGGAGGCGGTGCGTTTCCGCTACCCCGGCGCGCGTCAGGACACGCTGGACCTACCGGGGCTGGCGCTGGGCCCGGCGCGTCGCCTGCTGGTGCGCGGTGACAGCGGCTGCGGCAAGAGCACGCTGCTGTCGCTGGCGGCCGGCGTGCTGCTGGCCGACAGCGGCGCGGTGCGGCTGCTGGGGCAGGACTGGCGGGCTCTGGGCGCCGTGGCGCGAGACGCCCGGCGCGTGGACCACGTCGGCTACATCTTCCAGCAGTTCAACCTCCTGCCCTACCTGAGTGTCGTTGACAACGTGGTGCTGCCTTGCCGCTTCTCGCGCCTGCGCGCCCAGCGCGCGCGCCAGGCGCACGGCAGCGAGCGTGCGGCCGCGCAGGCGCTGCTGGCGGCCCTGGGGCTGGGGCAGGACCTGTGGCCGCGCAGCGCGGCCGAGCTGTCGGTCGGCCAGCAGCAACGGGTGGCGGCGGCGCGTGCGCTGATCGGCCAGCCGGAGCTGGTGATCGCCGACGAGCCGACCTCGGCGCTGGACGAGGGTCGGCGCGACTCCTTCATGGACCTGCTGATCGCGCAGTGCGAGCGGCATCGCAGCGCGCTGCTGTTCGTCAGCCACGACTCGCGGCTGGCGGACCACTTCGAACAGGTGGTGAACCTGGCCGACATCAATCGCGCCGCGGCCCAGCCCGCCGCCGCGCAGGCCCGATGAGCTGGCGCGCACTGTGCATGGTCGCCTGGCGCAGTGCCTGGCACCGGCGCTTCGGCCTCGGTCTCGTGGTGCTGGCGCTGGCGCTGTCCACGTTCCTGCTGCTGTCGGTGGAGCGGGTGCGCCACGATGTGCGCCAGAACTTCTCGAGCGCGGTCTCGGGGACCGACCTCATCGTCGGCGCGCGCACGGGAAGCGTCCAGCTGCTGCTGTACTCGGTCTTCCGCATCGGCCAGGCCACCAACAACATCCGCTACAGCAGCGTGCAGGCGCTCGAGCGCGACCCGGCCGTCGCCTGGGTGGTGCCGCTGTCGCTCGGCGACTCGCACAGGGGATTCCCCGTGGTGGCGACGTCGACTGCCTACTTCGAGCACTTCCGCTACGGTGACCGGCGGTCTCTCGTGCTGGCGCAGGGCCGGGTCTTCGAGCAAGTGTTCGACGCCGTGCTCGGTGCCGACGTGGCCGAGCGGCTGGGCTATCGGCTCGGCACGCGCATGGTGCTGCGCCATGGCGCAGGCGCACTGGAGACCAATGACCACGCCGACAAGCCCTTCACCGTCGTCGGCATCCTGCAGCGGACCGGCACCCCGGTGGATCGGTCTGTGCACATCGGCCTGGCCGGCATGGAGGCCCTCCATCTGGACTGGGTGGCCGGGGTGCCGCTGCCGGGCAGGGCAGTGCCCGCCGATCAGGTGATGCAGCGCGACCTCAGCCCGAAGGCCGTGACGGCCGTGCTGGTGGGCCTGAAGTCGCGCGTCGCGGTCTTCTCGATGCAGCGCCGCGTGGCGGCGTTCGAGGCCGAGCCCCTGATGGCCGTGCTGCCCGGCGTGGCGCTGGACGAGCTGTGGGACGCCGTGGGCGGTGCCGAGCGCGCCTTGCTTCTGATGAGCAGCCTGGTCGGCGCAGTCAGCCTGGCCGGGCTGGTGGCGGTGGTGGTCACGGCGCTGGAGCAGCGCCGGCGTGAGCTGGCCGTGCTGCGGTCCGTGGGCGCAGGCCCGGTGCGCGTGTTCACGCTGCTCGGCCTGGAGGGGCTGATGCTGAGCGTGTGCGGTGCCGTCCTGGGGCTGATGGCCTGGGCCGTCGTGCTGGCCCTGGCCGGACCGTGGGTCGAGGCGCAGTATGGTGTCAGCGTGCGGCCAGGCCTGCCGAGGCCGACGGAACTGCTGCTCCTGGCGGCCGTGGTGGCGGCCGGCACGCTGGCCGGGCTGCTGCCGGGCTGGCGCGCCTACCGCCTGTCGCTGGCCGACGGCCTGTCGCCGCGAGGGGCATGACGATGAGGCCGCCTGCCCCGGGTCGCCGGTGGGCCGTCGTCGTGGGTCTCGTCGTGGCGCTGGGCTGCGGGCCCGTGGCCGCGCAGAAGGCGCCTGCGCCGTCCGTGCCGCTTCGGATGGCCACCTGGGAAGAGCTGGTCCCGCGGGACTGGGATCCGACGAAGCCGTTTCGTGACCTCGACCCCGCCGGCATCCGCGAGGGCAGCGCCATGGACCTGGCGCTGACGCGCGAATTGCGCGAGGTCTGGGACAGCGCGCCGACCCGTGCCGAGCTGAACGGTGCGCGGATCACGCTGCCGGGCTACGTCGTCCCGTTGGACGTCGTCGACGGAGGGCGCGTGACCCAGTTCCTGCTGGTGCCGTACTTCGGCGCCTGCATCCACAGCCCGCCACCGCCGGCCAACCAGATCGTGCACGTCACGCTCCGTGCGCCGGCGCCGTGGCGGTCGATGCAGGCGGTATGGGTGTCCGGTACCTTGTCCACGCTGCGGCAGGACTCGTCCATGGGCGTGAGCGGCTACACGATGACCGCGGAGCGGATCGAGGCGTATCGGGACGCGACGCGATGATCCTGCGTGCCACGGCTGGTTGCTGGTCTTGACCGCGCGAGACGGGTCGGTCTTGAGCGCGTCGTAGGCCGTGGCCGCGTCCTCCCGCTGCCGCTCCTAGACGGCGCGGCCCAAGGCCAAACCGATCCCCCGTTTGCCCAGACACGCGTTCGCGTCGGGCGACCAGATCGACGTCGATCCCGGGCTGGGCGCGCCGAGGCTGTGACGGCGCTGCGGATGCCGGAATTGCGGACCTGGCGCGGGGCCGGATTTCCACTGCGGTGGTGCGTCAACCAATGCGCCCCCCAGCGCGTCGGCGGGATCTTTCACCTGCCGACGTGGCGGCTTGGCACCACGACCGCGTCCATCGTCCACTGGTAGCGTGCTTGCGTGCGGGCCGACGACTCAGCGCCGCTCGATCTGGAGAAGGCATTCGCCGGCGCTTACCAGGAGCTGCACCGGCTGGCCCGGGCACGGTGGTTCGGCGACGGCGGACGCAATACCGTGCTCGACACCACCGCCCTGGTGCACGAGACCTGCCTCAAGCTCAGCCGCGGAGCCGGGGCGTCGTTCCCGGACCAGGCGCGTTGCCTGGGCGACGCCGGCCAGGCGACGCGATCAATCATCGTCGACATGGTGCACCAGCGGCACACCGAGCGCGCCGGCGGGGGCATCGCGCTGCTCACGCTCACCGGCACGATGGACGACGCGCTGCCGGCCGAGGGGGCGCACATCCTGCGTGTGCACGAGGCGCTGGAGGATATGGCCGTGGTCGACTCGCGCATGGCACAAATGGTGGAGATGCGCTACTTTGCTGGAATGTCGGACGGCGAGATCGCCCACGCGCAGCTTGTCGTCCACCGCGACCTCAAGCCGGCCAACATCCTCGTCACCGACGCCGGCGACGTGAAGCTGCTGGACTTCGGCATCGCCAAGCTGCCGGACGCCAGCGTGGCGGAGGAGACCGCGCTGACGCGCGAGGGCGGCCGGGCGCTGACGCCCGAGTGCGCGAGCCCGGAGCAGATCCTCGGCCGGCCGCTGCAAACTCCATCTTGCGCACACACAGCGACAGCAGCAGCCAGACTGCCAGTTCGTTCTCGCGCCCGAAGTTCGGTGTCTCGCGCATGGCTCGAGCGAGTCGTCGAAGCTCGTCGAGCGTGGGCCAACGGTTACGCGCGCATTCGTCGCCGCTGGCGTCAATCGGTTCGAAGTCGGCGGCGGGGTTCCGATCGACCCACTGGTCGCGCACGGCCATTCTGAACATCCGGGTCATGTACCTGAGCGCGTCGTTCGCTACCGTCGGCGCACCGGCCTCGACGATGCGCGTCAGCACGCGGTCGATGTGCGCCGGCTGCACATCGGCTGGCGCCACTTGGCCGAGAACAGGACGCACGTGGCGCTGAAGCACGCGCGCCACCACTTCGGGGTGCTTGTATCGCGGCTCGATGTAGCGGGCGAGCCAGATGTCTGCGAGACGGTCTACCGTGGGAGCTTCGAGCGCCTGGGCCTTTTGGGCTTGCTTCTCGGCAGCCACGTCGACGCCACGCTCGACCTGCGCGCGATCACGACAGGCCAGTTCGCGAGCATCCTTCAGCGATAGCTCGGGATAGCGACCGAGCACCTTTTCTTTGTTCCGCCCCTGCAGCCGGTAGCGGAGCACCCACGATGCCTTACCGGCACTTGCGCCCGCAGCGCTCGCCAGGAACGTGAGGCCCTCGCCGACGCCTCGATCGACGGCGCCGGCTGCCGGCCATGACTTCA
The DNA here is from genome assembly GCA_964595215.1 of uncultured Rubrivivax sp. Taxonomy (GTDB): domain Bacteria; phylum Pseudomonadota; class Gammaproteobacteria; order Burkholderiales; family Burkholderiaceae_C; genus Rubrivivax. The sequence continues at coordinate 12,584 of CAZQPN010000034.1, forward strand.
GTTCCCGGTCGGTGACGGGTCTTGTCGGTCTTGCCATGTCCCACGTCTCCATCTGAAGTTCTGTGGGGGTTTTGTCGGGCCGTGCACGGCAAGGCGGCGCGGACCTGCAAACCCCCGCAGTAACCCCCCCAGGTCGCGCGCTCCGCTGCAACGCCCCGGGACGGTCTGGGACAAAAAGGCCTTACACCGCAACAGGGTAGCGACCATCC
>CAZQPN010000035.1:0-12786 GCA_964595215.1 uncultured Rubrivivax sp.
GTGGCGGGCCGCGCAGCGAAGCCGCGCCGCACGGCGCGCCGCGGCGCGACGCCCGGCCGCGCAGGACGTGACGGGCCGGAGGGACATGCCGGCCGGCGATCGTGCGGCCGGCGGCGCGCCGCGAGAGGCCGACCGCCTGCACAGCCCGGCGGCCGAGCGCAATGCCGACGTCATCGCGACGCAGCTGTGCCAGCTGCTGCCTCACGACGGTTGTCTGCTGGAGATCGCCAGCGGCACCGGACAGCACGCAGCCCACATCGCGCCCAGGCTGCCGGGCTGGCGCTGGGTGCCGAGTGATCCCGACCCGCGGGCCCGGGCGTCCGTCCTGGCATGGTGCGACGGGCTGCCGAATGTCGCGCGGCCGCTGGCGCTCGACGTCATGGACGCGCGCTGGCAGGGTGTGCCGGCGGCTGTCGATGCCGTCTGGTGCGCCAACCTGCTGCACATCGCGCCGTGGGACACCTGCGCAGCGCTGATGCGGGGTGCCGCGCGCCATCTGGCGCCGCACGGCCTGCTGCTGGTCTACGGCCCGTTCATCGAGGACGGCGTGCCGACGGCGCAGAGCAACCTCGCCTTCGACGCCGACCTGCGCGCGCGCGACGCGGCCTGGGGCCTGCGTCGACTGGCCGATGTCGATGCGGCCGCGGCTGCCGCCGGACTGGCGCCGCGCGAGCGCGTGGCGATGCCGGCGAACAACCTGCTGCGGGTGTGGGCCCGGGGCTGATCGCCCCGGACCGAGACCCTGGCGGCGTCAGGCGGTCGTCGGCGTGGCGGCAGGCGCCGCCTTCTTGGCAGCGGCCTTGCGCGGCGTGGCCTTCTTCGCCGGCGCCTTCTTCGCGGCGCTCTTCTTTGCGCCCGCCTTCTTGGCCGCGGACTTCTTCGGCGCGGTCATCGCGTCGGCCTTCTTCACCGCCGGCCGCACCGTCTTCTTGGCCGTCTTCTTGGCCGCCGCCGCCTTCTTCGCGGCGGTCTTCTGCAGGTCGGTCACCTTGGCCTTGGCGGCCTTCTTTGCGGCATCGATCTTCTTCTCGGCATCGCGCACGGCCTTGCCGACCGACTTCTCGGCGTCGCCCGCGGCCTTCTTCAGTGCCGCCTCGGCCTTCTTCATCAGGGCCTCGAGCTTGCCTTGGGCCACGTGGCCCTTCTTCAGCGCGCTCTCCTTGGCCTTGTTCAGTTCGGCGGCCGCGGCGGTCCTGACCTGATCGATCTTGTTGCTCACGGCCTTGCCGACGTGCTGGGCGGCGTCGGCGATGCTGTCGGCGGCTTTCGCCAGTTCGGGCTTGGTGGCCTTGCGGGTGGGCATGGTGGCTCCGTTCATCGTGTTGAGAATCGCGCTGCGTCGCAGTTCTTGCAGTTGCCATCGACGCAACGTCGCGCAATGTAGCGCGCAAGCGCGCGCCGCGCAGCGATCTGGCGCAGCACATCGCCTCGGCGCGCCGCATCTGCGGCAGCGACGCAACAGCGCACCGGATAATCGCGCCATGGGTGAGTTCGATCTGATCGCGCGCCACTTCTCGCGGCCGGTGCAGCGCGCGGTGCTCGGCGTTGGCGACGACTGCGCGTTGCTCGCGCCCGCGCCGGGCATGCAGCTCGCGGTGTCGAGCGATCTGCTGGTCGAAGGGCGTCACTTCCTGTCGACCGTGCCGCCGGCTCGGCTCGGCCACAAGGCGCTGGCGGTCAACCTGTCGGACCTCGCGGCCTGCGGCGCGCGGCCGCTGGCCTTCACGCTGTCGATCGCGATGCCGCGCGTCGACGAGGCCTTTCTCGCCGCGTTCGCACAGGGTCTGTACACGCTGGCCGACGCGCACGCGATCGAGCTCGTCGGTGGCGACACCACCGCCGGCCCGCTCGTCGTCAACATCACCGTGATCGGCGAGGTGCCGCCCGGCGAGGCGCTGCGGCGCGACGGCGCGCGTGCCGGCGACACGCTGTGGGTCAGCGGCCGGCTCGGCGATGCACGCCTGGCGCTCGAGGTGTTCCGCGGCCACATGGCGCTGCCCGGCGAGGACTTCGAGGCCGTGCGGGCGGCGATGGAGACGCCGGCCCCGCGCGTCGCGCTGGGCCTGGCGCTGCGCGGCGTCGCCACGAGCGCGATCGACCTCAGCGACGGCCTGCTCGGCGACCTCGGCCACGTGCTCAAGGCTTCGCGCGTCGGCGCGACGGTCGACGTCGCGTCATTGCCGCACGGCCCGGTGCTGGCACGTCAACCCGAGTCGCTGCGGCGCATCTGCCTGCTCGAGGGCGGGGACGACTACGAGCTGCTGGTCACCGCGCCGGCCGCCGCCGCCGACGCCGTGCGGCGCGCTGGCGTCGAGGCCGGCGTCATGGTGACGCCGGTCGGCACCGTCGACGTGACCCCCGGGCTGCGGCTGCGCGACGCCGATGGCGCCACGACGACCGCCGACGCGCGCGGCTTCGACCACTTCGGCTGAGCACCCCATGGCGATCGATGTCACCGGCCCGCGGCCCGCCCGCTTCGCCTTCATGCGCAGCCACCCGGCGCACTGGGTGGCGCTGGGCTTCGGCAGTGGCCTGGCGCCGCGCGCGCCCGGCACGATCGGCACGCTGTGGGCCTGGGCCGCCTTCGTCGTGCTCGACGTCTGGCTCGACGATGCCGGCTGGGGCTGGGTGATCGCGGGCGCCTTCGTCGTCGGCTGGTGGGCGTGCACGCTGACTGCGCGTCACCTGCGCATAGCCGACCCGGGGCAGATCGTCTGGGACGAGGTGCTGGGCTTCTGGATCGTGCTGTGGGTGTGGATGCCGGCCGGGCTGGCGGCGCAGGCGCTGGCCTTTGCGCTGTTCCGCCTGTTCGATGCCGTCAAGCGCGGACCGGTGGGCTGGACCGACCGCCACTTCAAGCTGCGCGGCGGCGAGGCGATCGGCTGGCGGCAGGGCTTCGGCATCCTCGCCGACGACCTGGTCGCGGCGCTGCTGACGCTGCTCGTGCTGGCCGCGGGGGTCGCGCTGTGGAGATGAAGGACTTCGAGCCCGCCGTGGCGGCGCTGGCCGACGCGTTGCGCGCGCGCGGTTGGCGCATGGCCGCCGCCGAGAGCTGCACCGGCGGCCTGATCGCCGCCGCCTGCACCTCGCTGGCCGGCTCGAGCGACTGGTTCGAGCGTGGCTTCGTGACCTACAGCAACGCCGCGAAGACCGCGCAGCTGGACGTGCCGGCGACGCTGATCGCGGCGCACGGTGCCGTCAGCGAGCCGGTCGTGCGCGCAATGGCCGAAGGGGCGCTCACACACGCACCGGTGCAGCTGGGCGTCGCGGTGACAGGCATCGCCGGGCCGGACGGCGCGGTGCCAGGCAAGCCGGTGGGCACCGTGTGGCTGGCCACCGCGACGGCCGGCGACACCCGCGTCGAGCGCCTGCAACTGCCTGGCGACCGCGATGCTGTGCGCCGCCAGACCGTGGCTGCGGCGTTGGCACAGTTGCTGGCACGCGCGCGAGGCGGCTGAGCGGCGCGGACGCGCGAACGACCCAGGGCCGCATCGAGGGCCCGCGGGACCGTGGCGTCAGGCCGTTTCGTCGGCCGGCAGCAGGGCCTCGAACCGATCGGCCGGCACCGGCCGCGCGTGCAGGTAGCCCTGCTGCATCGCGCCGCCGCGTGCGATCAGCCAGTCCCGTTGCTCGGCCGTCTCGACGCCTTCGGCGACGACGTCGATGCGCAGCGCACGGGCCATGCCGAAGATGGCTTCGGCCAGCGCGCAGTCCCTGGCGCCGGCGGGCAGGTCGCGCACGAAGCTGCGGTCGATCTTGAGCCAGTCGGGGGACACCATGCGCAAGGCCGCGAGCGACGAGAAGTGGGTGCCGAAATCGTCGATGGCAAGCTTCACGCCGGCCTCGCGCAAGCCCGCCAGCGCCCGCATCACGCCGTCGCTGTCGGCCAGCAGCGTGGTCTCGGTCAGCTCCAGCACCAGACGACCGGAGGGCACGCCGTGGCGCCGCATCGCCGCGCGCACGCCGGCTGCGAAGTCCTTGTCCTGCAGCTTGAGCGCCGACACGTTGACGCTGAAGTAGACGTCGTTCCGGCCATGGCGCGACAACTCGGCCTGCTTGGCGCAGGCGGCGTCGAGCATCCAGCCGTCGATCGACTGGATCGCGCCGCAGCCCTCGGCGACGCCGACGAAGACGTCCGGCGACAGCAGGCCGCGCTGAGGGTGCTGCCAGCGGACAAGGGCCTCGGCGCCGCGCACGCGGCCGCTGCGGGCGTCGACGATGGGCTGCAGGAACAGGCGCAGCTCACCGCGATCGGCCGCGCCGCTGATCTCGCTCTCCAGTGTCAGCCGCTCGCGCAGCGCGGCATCCATCTCGGGGTGGTAGAGGCTGAAGCGCGTGCGGCCAAGGTCCTTGCTGCGGTACATCGCCACGTCGGCGGCGCGCGCCAGGGCATCGAAGTCGGCCCCGTCGGCCGGGAACATCGCGACGCCGACGCTCGCGCCGACGCGCGCCGGGCCGGTCGCGCCCTCGAGCATCAGCGGCTGCCGAACCGCGGCGATGATGCGCTCGGCGGTCGCCGTCGCGTGCTGCCAGCCGTCGACGCGGGGCAGCAGGACGAGGAACTCGTCGCCGCCCATGCGGCAGACGATGTCCGAGGCCCGCACCGCCTCGCGCAGGCGTGCCGACACCGCGACCAGCAGTTCGTCGCCTGCGGCATGGCCGTGCTGGTCGTTGACGGCCTTGAAATGGTCGAGATCGACGAACATCAGCGCCATCGACCGTCCCTCGCGCCGCGCCTGCGCGGCCTCGTGTTCGAACAGCTCTCCCAGCAGCGTCCGGTTGGGCAGTCCGGTCAGGTGGTCGTACATCGCCAGCCGCTCGAGCTCTGCGTTCTTCCGCTGGAGTTCGTCGATCAGCGCGCGGATCTGTCCGTGCACGCTGCCGAGGTGCTGGCCGAGCTCGCCGAGCTCGTCCTCGCCGCGCCAATCGGGCATGTCCTGCGGCTCGCGTGCGGCCATCCGGGCCGCCTGACGCTTCAACGCATCGATCGGACGCAGCAGCCGCATCGACAGCACGCCGGCCAGCACGGCCACGCCCAGCAGCACCTGCACCGCGACCAGCCAAGCCATCGAGCTGCGCCGCTGCGCCAGCGCACTGTCGATCTCGGTGCCGTCGAAGTGCAGGCGCATGCGCGCGATGTGCTGCCCTTCGTGCAGGATGGCGCCCGCCATCTCGACCAGGGGGTTGCCGGGCGGGCAGTCGAGCAGCCGCAGGGGCGGCGCGCCGGGCTGCAGGTCGAGCACCTCGATGCCGCACACCGACGGCTCCTCCAGCACGCGCATCATCGCGGCCTCCAGCCCCGGCTCGCTGAGCGTCCAGGCCGGCTCGGTCAGCACCGCGCTGGCCAGCACCATGACGGCCTGGCGGTTGCGTTCGACGATCGGCTCCTGTGCCCGCCGCGTCAGATGGCTGTCGATCGCGAGCAGTAGCAGTGCCGGCAGCACGACGCCAACGACGATGCTGGCCAGCACCGTGTTGCGGATCGACAGTCGGAGCCAGCGCATGGCGGCGTCAGCGCGTCGGGCGCGGTGCGGCCCGCTGCGCCAGGGCGTCGTCGATGCGGGCGAGCCAGGCATCGGGCAGGTCGCGGCTGCAGTACAGGTGCCGGCTCTGACCGTCGGGCATGCCGGCCAGCGCAAGCAGTCGCAGGCCCTGGCCGGCGATGAGCTCCCCCTCCTCGGGCGCGAGAACCATCCAGTCGGCCCGGCCGGAGCGCAGCATCTGGCCCATCGACGCCGGCTCCGCGCTGGTGACGACCGTCCGCGCCTGAAGCCGTTCGATCATGCCATCAAGCGCCACACCATACGAGTAGCCTTCCTTGACGAGCAGTTTAAGTCCGCGGTCTGCCATCAGTCCGCCGGCCGTGACGACCTCGGGCAAATCCAGCGTCTCGCGCACGAGCACGCCGAAGGGGCGGTCCTGGTACAGCGCGCGGCTGAACTTGCCAAGCCCGGCGCGTTCGTCGTTGCGGAACCAGCCGACGCCGCAATGTGGACCACTGCCGGACTGGATCAGGGCCAGCTGGCGCTGGCTCGGCGTCTGGCGCCACTGATACGGGATGCCCGCGGCCGCCAGCGCCTCGGCCGCCGGCGTCGCCACCAGGCCGACCACGTTGCCGGCGCTGTCGAGCGACGAATACGGCGGGCGCTCCTGGTAGTGCAGCGTCACCGACTGGGCGTGCGCGAGCGCGGCCGGAACGAGCCATCCGAGGATCCAGACCACACGGGCAAACATCGCTCGATTGTCCGTGTCTGCGTTAACCTGTGTTGCCATGGATTTGTCGATGAACGTCGCTTTTTCCGGCCAGTTCGAGCGCGGCGAGCGCGAGGCCTGGGAAGACGTCCTGCGCCAGGCCTGCCCGACCGTACGCTGGTTGACGCCTCAGGCGGCGCTGGCGGACCCGGCCGGCGTGCGGGCCGCAGTGGTCGCGAACCCGGCGCCGGGTTCGCTGCGAGGCCTGTCCGGGCTGGCGCTGATCCAGTCGCTGTGGGCCGGCGTCGACCGTCTGCTGGCCGACCCGACGCTGCCGGCCGACGTGCCGCTGGCGCGCATGGTCGACCCGATGATGAGCGCCGCGATGGCGGAGACAGCGCTGTGGGCCGTGCTGTCGCTGCAGCGTGACTTCTTTGCCTATGGGCGACAGCAGCTGGCACGCGAGTGGCGCCCGCACCCCCAGCGCCGCGCCAGCGAGACGCGCGTGACGGTGCTCGGGCTGGGCGAGATGGGTCGCGCCGCCGCGCTGGCGCTGGCGCGGCAGGGCTTCGCCGTCACCGGCTGGGCGGCGCGCCCGCGCGTGCGGCCGGACGGCGTCGGCGGCGCCTTCGGCGACGACGCGCTGGCGGCGCTGCTGCCGGCCACCGACGTGCTCGTCAACCTGCTGCCGCTGACCCCGGCCACGCGCGGCCTGCTGGCGGCGCCGCTGTTCGCCGCCCTGCCGCGCGGCGCCGGGATCGTCAACCTCGCGCGGGGCGGACACGTGGTCGACGACGACCTGCTCGCGGCGCTGGCGGGCGGGCAGGTGGGACACGCCGTGCTCGACGTCTTCGCGCACGAGCCACTGCCGTCCGACCATCCCTACTGGACGCATCCGCGTGTGACGGTGCTGCCGCACGTCGCCGCCGCGACCGACCTGCGCAGCGCCGCCGCGGTCGTCGCCAGCAACCTGCAGGCGCTGGCCGAGGGCCGCACGCCGGCCCATCTCGTCGACCGCGGGCGCGGCTACTGACACGCTTCAAGGAGAACCGCTGCATGCAGACCCTGCACACGGACGTCGCCGTCATCGGGGCCGGCACTGCCGGCATGACCGCCTACCGATCGGCGCTGGCGCACACCGACCGCGTGCTGATCGTCGAGGCCGGCCCTTACGGCACCACCTGCGCGCGCGTCGGCTGCATGCCGAGCAAGCTGCTGATCGCCGCAGCCGACGCGGCGCACACGATCGCCGGTGCGCCGGCCTTCGGCGTGCACGCCGGACCGCCGCGCGTCGACGGTGCCGCCGTGATGGCGCGCGTGCGCGCCGAGCGCGACCGTTTCGTCGGCTTCGTGCTCGACGCCGTCGAGCGCTGGCCCGAGGCGCACCGCGTGCGCGGCCGCGCGCGCTTCGTCGCCGACCATGTGCTGCAGGTCGACGAGCACACGCGCATCGAGGCGGACCGCATCGTCATCGCCACCGGCTCGTCGCCGGCGGTGCCGCGCCAATGGCGCGAGGCGCTCGGCGACAGGCTGCACGTCAACGACGACGTCTTCGAGTGGCGCGACCTGCCGCGCTCGGTCGCGGTCGTCGGCGCCGGTGTCATCGGGCTGGAGCTGGCGCAGGCGCTGCACCGGCTGGGCGTTCGCGTGAAGCTGTACGGCCGCGGCGGCAAGGTCGGCCCGCTGACCGACCCGGCGCTGCAGGACGAGACGCGGCGCGTGATGGCGGCCGAACTGCCGCTGAACGCGCACGCCGACCACCTGGCGGTTCGGCGCGAGGGCGACGAGGTGGTCGTCTCGGGCAGCGGCGAACCCGAGGAACGCTTCGAGGGGCTGCTCGCGGCCACTGGCCGGCGCCCGAACGTGGACGCGCTCGGCCTGGAGCACACACGCCTGCCGCGCGACGCCAGCGGCGTGCCGGACGTCGACCGCCGCACCGGCCAGATCGGCGCCACGCGCGTGTTCATGGCCGGTGACGTCAGCGAGCTGCACCCGCTGCTGCACGAGGCGGCCGACGACGGCCGCATCGCCGGCGACAACGCGGGGCGCTGGCCCGACATCCGGGTGCGGCCGCGCCGCGCGCCGCTGGCGGTCGTCTTCAGCGACCCGCAGCTGATGATCGCGGGGTGCAGCCACGCCGACCTGGTGCGTGCGGGCACGGCCTTCGAGACCGGCGCCGTGAGCTTCGAGGACCAGGGCCGCAGCCGCGTCATGGGCGTCAACCGGGGGCGGCTGCACGTCTACGGCGAGCGCGCCACCGGCCGCTTCCTGGGCGCCGAGATGATCGGCCCGGCGGCCGAGCACCTGGGCCACCTGCTGGCCTGGAGCGCGCAGCGCGGCGACACCGTGCAGGAGATGCTCGACAGCCCCTTCTACCACCCGGTCATCGAGGAAGGCCTGCGCACCGCGCTGCGTGAGTTGCAGCGCGCACTGCGCATGGGCCCGCCACCGGTCGAACGCTGCCTGGACTGCGGGCCGGGCGCCTGACGCCGGCCGCAGCGCCGGTGCGGCGTCCGCGTTTGACCTGCCGAGACCTCCGGAGACCCCATGACCGCATCGACCCCGACCCTGGCCGCCCTGGTGCTGGCCGCCGCCGCGCTGGCGGGCCCCGCACAGGCCGCGATGGCCGCCGAGGTCAAGGTGACCCCGCTCGGCAGCCACGACGGCGAGTTCTGCGCCTTCGACCGCGCGCTGGTCTTCGAGGACACCGACGGCACACGCATCCTGTACGACGCCGGGCGCACCGTGCGCGGCGCCGACGACCCGCGCCTCGGCAAGATCGACGCCGTGCTGCTCAGCCACGTGCACGGCGACCACCTCGGCGACATGCATGCCTCGGCGGCCAACGCCGGCACCTGCGCGCGGCCCGACGCCTCGGTGTCGGCCACGCCCAACTCCAACACCGTGAACATCACGGTGGGCAAGAAGGCGCGGCTGGTGGGTGGTGCCGAGCTGGGGTCGTTCTTCGCGCGCAAGCTGCAGGCCGCCGGCGGCGAGGCCTCGCAGGTCGGGCTGGTGCGCTTCGGCGGCAGCACGATGGTCGGTGGGGTCAAGGTGACGACCGTGCCGGCGGTGCACAGCAACGGCCTGGCGCCGTCCTTCGTCGAGAAGAACTACGGCGAGATGCTGGCCGCCGCCGGCCTGACCGCCTATGTCGGCCCGCCCGGGGGCTACGTGCTGACCTTCAGCAACGGGCTCGTCGCCTACCTGTCCGGCGACACCGGCATCACCGCCGAGCAGGAGGTGGTGGTGCGCCGGCACTACGGCGCCAAGCTGGTGGTGATCAACATCGGCGACACCTTCACCACCGGCCCGACGGAGGCGGCCTACGTCGTCAACGAACTGGTGCAGCCGGCGTCGGTGATCGCGTCGCACGCCAACGAGCCGGCGACCGAGGGCGGCAAGCTGCGCCCCGGCACCCGGACCGAAACCTTCATGAAGGCGGTCAAGGTGCCGGTGCACCTGCCGCTGAGCGGCCGCACGATGCGCTTCGACGGCCAGGGCCGCTGCACCGCCGGCTGCTGACGGACGACGAACGGGCTGGCGCGGCCGCGCGCCGGCGGCAACGGTCAGTCCTTGCCGCGCCCCCGCCATTTGCGACGCCCGCGGTCGTCGTCGTCGCGGCCGTCGCGGTCCCAGCCGCGGTGGTCCCCTCGGCTCCCGCTGCGGTCGTGGTCGCGATCCCATCGACGATCGTGGCCGTGATCCCAGCCGCGGTCGCGATCGCCCCAGCGGCCGTCGTGGCGCACGTCGCCGCGCCGGGGCACGTACTGGCGCGCCCAGTCGTCGCGCACGAAGACCACCGGCGCGCTGCAGGCACCGTAGGCGCTGCAATGGCGCCGCCAGTCGCGCCGGTGTGCCGGCGGTGCCCACAGGACGACCGGGCGCTGGCGGAAGTAGCGGTAGGGCGGGGGCGTCACGATCACCGGCGTGGTCGCGATCAGATGCGGATACGGAAAGCGGCCGAGGTCGATGCGCCCGTACAGCCCGGGCTGGTCGAACCCGATCGAAACGCCGACGTCGACGCCGGCGAAGGCCGTTGGCGTGGTCAGGCCGAGTACCGCCGTCAGACCGGCAGTCAAGCCGGCCGCCAGGCGGGCGGCAAGAGGGTGGCGGCTCTTCGTCATGCGAACTCTCCGACGCAGTGGGACATGTGCAAGCCAACGCCCCGCCGGCGCCCTGCGTTGGCAGGCTCACAAAGCTTTACACGGGCACGGGCGCCGACCCGGCGCAGCGTGGTCTGGCGCGCCAAGGACGGTGGGGGAACATGGAGGGGAAGGGCACCCGCTGTCCTCGGCTTGCGCGCAGATGGCACGTATCCACAAAGCGGACGACCTAGGTCAGCATCGGTCCGAACACGGCCGTTGGCACGACGGCCTGGCGCAGGGCGTCGGTGGCAGGACCGTGTCAGCCGCTGGCCGAGCCCTCTTTCGCGGTCGTGTCCGCATCGGCCAGGCCGTGCGCCCGGTGCCAGTCGGCCAGCGACCGGTCGGGGTAGGCCTCGAAGCGTTCGTCGCCCGGCAGTCCCTCGCCCCCACCGAGCCCGGCTTCGATGCGAGCATGATGTGCGGGTGCGAAGGTGGCGCCGGCCGGTGCCTTCAGGCTCGCGGCGTTTGCGCCCAGGTTGATCGCGAAGCCGCCGCTGCCGGCGGTCTTGCGCCAGATGCTGCAGCAGCAGCGCAGGTAGGGCACCGGCGCATGCACCGGCAGCGGCAGAATGCTGCCACCGAATCCCACATCGCGGCCCATGTCCTACACCGACCCCCCCGTGCTCGACCTCGACCCGGCGATCGTGCAGGCACTGCAGCACGTCTGCACCGCCACGCTGACCACCGTGCTGCTGAAGAAGGGCCTGCGCAACGTCTGGTTGCGCGGCACGCGGCCGTTGGCGAAGAAGCAGGGTCGGGTCATCGGACGCGCCTTCACGCTGCGTTTCGTGCCGGCGCGCGAGGACCTGGCCACACCGGCCTCGTGGGGGAACCCGATCTCGACGCGGGCCGCGATCGAGGCCATGCCGCAGGGCGTGATCGCCGTCGTCGGTGCGCTCGGCGTCACCGACGCCGGCATCTTCGGCGACATCCTGTGCGCGCGCATGGCGCAGCGGCGGGTGGCCGGCCTGGTGACCGACGGCGTCGTGCGCGACCTGCCGGGCGTGCTGGCCTCGAACCTGCCGGTGTGGTGCCAGGGCACGGCGGCCCCGCCGTCGGTCGCCGGGCTGACCTTCGTCGGCTGGCAGCAGCCGGTCGGTTGCGGCGGCGTGGCGGTGCTCCCGAACGACGTCATCGTCGCCGACGACGATGGCGCGGTGCTGATCCCGGCGGCGCTGCTCGAGGTGGTGGCGGGCGAGGCGGTCGAGCAGGAGCGGCTGGAGGCCTGGATCATGCAGGAGGTGCAGGGTGGCGCGACGCTGCCTGGCCTGTACCCGCCCGACGAGGCGAACCGGGCGCGCTACGAGGCCTGGAAGCGCGGGGGCGGCTGAGCCACCGCCGTCTGCACGTCCTCGGGCAACAGCCCCATGGCCTCGAACGCGGCGATCGCGCCGCGCACCAGGTCGGCCTCCTGCCGGCGCAGGTCCTGGCGCCGCGCGAGCGCGTCGCGTTGCGCCTCGAGCAGGTCGAGGAAGCCGACCAGCCCGTTGTCGTAGAGGACGCGCGCCTGCGCCTCGGCCGCGTCGGCGGCGCGCGAGGCATCGGTCTTCGCGGCGAGGCCGCGCTGCGCATCCGCATGGGCGACGAAGGCCGCCTCGGTCTGCGCCAACGCCTGCTGCAGCGCTCGGCGATAGGCGATGGCGGCGGCGCGGGCGCGCGCCTCGGCGGCCTCGGTCGCGGCCGCGCGCTGGCCGCCGTCGAACAGCGGTGCCGCCAGCTCCGCGGCGATGCCGGCGGTCAGCGACGCGAGCAATGTGCCGCTGCCGCCGGTGCCGAGCGTGACGATGCCGGGCAGCCGCAGCGACGGTCGCTCGGCCGCCGCCGCGGCGCCGGTGGCGGCCTCGGCGGCGCGCAAGGCCTGCTCGGCCGCGCGCAGATCAGGGCGCAGGCGCAGCAGGTCCAGCGGCAGCACGGCGGGCAGCGCGGCCGCCGCGCTGCCGTCGGCCGATGCGGTGCCGGCCTCGTCCTGAGCGCTCACAGCACCCGGCGCACCCGGTGCATTGGGCAGTCGCGGCGACCGGTCGCTGTCCAGCGGCCGGCCCGGGCGATCGCCGGCCAGCAGCTGCAGCGCGCGCTCGGTCTCGCGCAGCCGCGTGCCGGCGGCGACGAGCGCGGCTTCGGCGGCGGCGACCTCGCCCTGCGCGCGCAGCCCGTCCAGCCGTGGCGACAGGCCGGCGTCGACGCGCACCCGCACCACGCGCGCCGTCTCGCGCCACAGCGCCAGTGCCTGCCGCTGGGCGTCGCGGTCCAGCCGTGCCTCCTGCCAGCCGACGTAGGCGCGCGCGGTGAGCGCCGCGGTCGACAGCGCCAGCGCCCGCGCCTCGAAGCCGCGACCGTCGAGCGTGGCCTCGGCGGCGCGCGCCGCGTCGCGCAGACCACCCCAGAGGTCGGCGTCCCAGTCGAGCGTCAGCGCGGCGCTCGGCTCGACGCGCCGGCCGCCGGCGCC
>CAZQPN010000036.1:0-12749 GCA_964595215.1 uncultured Rubrivivax sp.
TGCTTGTACAGGGCGTAGATCTTCAGCAGCGTCATGTTGTCCGGCTTCTCGGGCAGCTGCTTGCTTTCGGTGACGGCTTTGGCGAAGGCGGCTTTCAGGTCGGCCATGGTGTGCTCCGGTCGGTGAAACTCTCGGGTTGACGCGCTCGATGTTACCCAGCATCGTCGCGCGGCCCCGTCCGATCGAACCCGAGGAGCCCCCGATGCCGTTGGCCGTTGAACGCATGTCGCGCGTGGACACCGCCTGGCTGCGCATGGACAACAGCGTCAACCTGATGATGATCGTCGGCTTCTGGTTGCTGACCCCGGCCGTCTCGCTGGCCGCGCTGCGCGAGCGGCTGCAGGACAAGCTGCTCAAGTACGACCGCTTCCGGCAGAAGGCGGTGGCCGACGCCACCGGGGCGACCTGGGTCGAGGACGAGGACTTCGACATCGCCAGCCACGTCGTGCCCGAGACGCTGGACATCGCGCCCGGCGAGACCGAGCGCCAGGCGCTGCAGCGCCTGTGCGCGCGGCTGGCGACGACGCCGCTGGACCACGCGCGCCCGCTGTGGCAGTTCCACCTGGTCGACGGCTACGAAGGCGGCAGCGCGATGGTCGTGCGCATCCACCACTGCATCGGCGACGGCATTGCGCTCACCTCGGTCGTGCTGTCGATGACCGACGGCGGCAGCGATCCGCCGCGGCGGCGCCGCATGCCGGCGCCGGCCGACGACGGTGACTGGCTCACGCAGGCGGTGCTGGAGCCGCTGACCGGCCTGACCGTCAAGGCGATCGGCCTGACCGGCGACGGCGTGGCGCGGTCGCTGGCGCTGCTGGCCGACCCTAGGCAGCCGATCGCCGACACGGTGGCCGGCTCGGTGGACCTCGCGCGCGCCGGCGTGCAGGCGCTCGGCGACGCCGCCGCGCTGGCGCTGATGGGCGACGACTCGCCGACCTCGCTGAAGGGCAAGCCGTCGGGCCACAAGGCGGTCGCCTGGGGCGAGCCGCTGCCGCTGGACGAGGTCAAGGCGGTCTGCAAGGCGCTGGGCTGCTCGGTCAACGACGTGCTGCTGGCGTGCGCGGCCGGCGCCATCGGCCGATGGCTGGCCACGCGCGGCGAGGTGGTCGAGGGCAAGGAGATCCGCGCCATGGTGCCGGTCAACCTGCGTCCGCTGGATCAGGCCTGGAAGCTTGGCAACCGCTTCGGCCTGGCGCCGCTGGTGCTGCCGATCGGCATCGCCAACCCGATCGAGCGCGTGTTCGCGGTGCGCAAGCGCATGAACGAACTCAAGGGCAGCTACCAGCCGCTGCTGGCCTTCGGCATCCTGGCCGCCACGGGGCTCTTCATCAAGCCGGTGCAGGACGCGGTGCTGGGCTTGTTCTCGAAGAAGACGACCGCGGTGATGACCAACGTGCCCGGCCCGGCGAAGGCGCTGAAGATGTGCGGGTCCACCTTGCGCCAGACGATGTTCTGGGTGCCGGCGTCGGGCGACGTCGGGGTGGGCGTGTCGATCCTGTCCTACGCCGGCGGGGTGCAGTTCGGGCTCATCACCGACCATGCGCTGTGCCCCGAGCCGCAGGCGGTGATCGACCAGTTCCAGCCCGAGTTCGACCGCGTGACGACGCTCGCGCTGATGCTGCCCTGGGGGGAGCACGCCGCCTGAGCGCGCGGCGCCACGCGGCCCGGCGGGCCCCGGGGCCGGAGCTTGCGCAGCCCGGCGGCGGCGCTCAGGGGTGCCCCGCGCCGCCAGCGTCGAACCGCATCGCCAGCGCCCGCTCGCGCAGCCAGGCGTGGCCCGGGTCGTGCGCGGCGCGCCAGTGCCAGTGCATCGCGACCGGGAAGGGCGGCAGGCCGAGGTCCGGCTCGACCACCTGCAGCGCGTGGCGCGACGCGAAGCGCAGCGCCGGGCGCAGCGGCAGCACCACCGCGAGGTCGGTCGCCTCCAGGATCGGCGGCACGACCAGGAAGTGCGGCAGCGCCAGCCGGATGCGTGGCTCCAGCCCGAGCGCGTGCAGCGCGCGTGCCGGCTCGGCGTGGCTGTGCACGACGATCAAGTCCAGTTGCTCGAGCGCGGCGCGGTCGTCCAGCCCGCCTGCCAGCGGATGGCCGGCGCGCAGCAGCACGACGTAGCGCTCGGTCAGCAGCGTGGCGTGCTCGGTCCCCGCCAGGCCGGGCAGGTAGCCGAAGGCCAGGTCCAGCCGGCCCTGCTCGAGCGCCGGGCCGATCGCCTCCGGCGCCAGCTGCACCGCCTGCAGCCGCACGCCCGGCGCGTGGCGCCCCAGGTCGGCCATCAGCAGCGGCAGGAACTCGTCGGCGCCGATGTCGCTCATGTGCACGGTGAAGCGCCGGCGCGAGCGCGACGGGTCGAAACGGTCGTCGTCCTGCAGCGCGGCGTCGAGCAGCTGCAGCGCCGCCTGCACCTGCGGCGCCAGCCGCTCGGCCTTGGGCGTCGGCCGCACGCCCCCGGGCGCGCGCGTGAACAGCGGGTCGTGCAGCAGCAGGCGCAGCCGCGTCAGGGCGTGGCTGGCGGCCGGCTGCGACAAGCCCAGGCGCTCTGCCGCGCGGCCGACGCTGCGCGTATCGTGGACGGCCGCGAAGACATGCAGCAGGTTCAGGTCGATGTCGTTGAGATGCACGGCGTGCATGTTAGAGACAAAGCGCGCCACATGGACGGTCCGGGCCCCGCTGCCTACAGTGTCCGTCGAGCCGACCGGCCGACCGGCGACCCGGCAACCCAGACAGCCTCGACGGATCCGCCGCCATGGAAGTCCAGTTCACCGAACAGATCGAACAGCTCAAGCTCGGCGCCGGCCAGACCTTCCACGGCGAGGGCATCCTGGCGATCACGAAGGCGCTGCTGCAGTCGGGCGTGGCCTACATCGGCGGCTACCAGGGCGCGCCGGTGTCGCACCTGCTGGACGTCATGGTGCAGGCGCGGCCCTACGTCGACACGCTGGGCGTGCACGTCGAGGCCTGCTCCAACGAGGCCTCGGCGGCGGCGATGCTGGGCGCGTCGATCCACTACCCGCTGCGCGGCGCGGTGACCTGGAAGAGCATCGTCGGCACCAACGTCGCGGCCGACGCGCTGTCCAACCTGGCCTCGCCGGGTGTGGTGGGCGGCGCACTGATCGTCGTCGGCGAGGACTACGGCGAGGGCGCGTCTGTGATCCAGGAGCGCACCCACGCCTACGCGCTCAAGAGCACGATGGCGCTGTTCGACCCGCGGCCGGACCTGGCCAACATGGTGCGCTGCGTCGAGCACGCCTTCGCGCTGTCCGAGGCCAGCCACATGCCGGCGATCATGGAACTGCGCATCCGCGCCTGCCACGTGCGCGGCACCTTCGAGGCCAAGGACAACGTCGCGCCGCGCTTCGGCACCCACGACCTGATCGAAGAGCCGGCCGGATTCGACTACATGCGGCTGGCGCACCCGCCGGTGACCTTCCGCCACGAGAAGCTCAAGATCGAGCAGCGCATCCCGGCGGCGCAGGCCTACATCGCCGAACACCGGCTCAACGAGGTCTTCGACGGCCCGCGGCGCGAGGTCGGGCTGATCGTGCAGGGCGGTCTGTTCAACGCGCTGGTGCGTGCGCTGCAGCAGCTCGGACTGGCCGACGCCTTCGGCGCGTCGGAGATCCCGATCCTGGCGCTCAACGTCACCTACCCGCTGGTGCCGGCCGAGGTGGCCGGCTTCGCGGCCGGCAGGCGCGCCGTGCTCATGCTGGAGGAAGGCTCGCCCGAATACATCGAGAAGGACCTGGTGCAGGCGCTGCGCCAGCGCGACGTCCAGACCCCCGTGCACGGCAAGGACCTGCTGCCGGCGGCCGGCGAGTACAACGTCGAGGCCATCGCCCCGGGGCTGATCGCCTTCTTCGAGCGCCACCTGCCGGACGTCGACCTGTCGGCCGCGAGGGCCTGGCTGGCGGGCAACGCCGCGCGCCGCGCCGACGTCGCCCAGGCGCTCGGTGCGCTGCCGGCGCGGCCGCCGGGCTTCTGCGTCGGTTGCCCTGAGCGGCCGGTGTTCTCGGCCCTGACGCTGGCGCAGGAGCAGGTCGGCAAGGTGCACGTCGCGGCCGACATCGGCTGCCATGCGCTGGCCACCTTCGAGCCCTTCCACTCGGGGCACTCGATCCTCGGCTACGGCATGAGCCTGGCCAGCCGTGCCGGCGTGTCGCCGATGATGCAGCGCCGATCGATCGCCATCATGGGCGACGGCGGCTTCTGGCACAACGGGCTGCTGACGGGCGTGCAGGCAGCCCTCTTCAACGGCGACGACGCGGTGCTCGTCATCATGAAGAACGGCTACACCTCGGCCACCGGCACGCAGGACATCCTGAACACGCCGGACGACGAGGCCAAGGCCGAGGCCGAGCGCCAGGCCACGCTGCACCAGAGCCTGGTGCACAAGAACCAGACCATCGAGACCACGCTCAAGGGCATGGGCGTGCAGTGGATGAAGGTCGTGCACACCTACGAGGTCGACGCGATGCGGCGCACCTTGCAGGAGGCGCTCACCAGCGACTTCGAGGGTCTCAAGGTCATCGTCGCCGAGGGCGAATGCCAGCTCGAGCGGCAGCGCCGCATCAAGCCGGTGACCGCCGGCCGGCTGAGGCGCGGCGAGCGCGTCGAGCGCGTGAAGTACGGCGTCGACGAGGACGTCTGCACCGGCGACCACGCCTGCATCCGGCTTTCCGGCTGCCCGACGCTGACGCTGAAGGACAACCCCGACCCGCTGCGTGTCGACCCGGTCGCCACCGTGATCGACGGCTGCGTCGGCTGCGGCCTGTGCGGCAGCAACGCTCACGCCGCGACGCTGTGCCCGAGCTTCTACCGCGCCGAGGTGGTCGTGAACCCGGCCTGGCACGAGCGGCTGGCCGCGCGGCTGCGCGCGGCCGTCACCGACTGGCTGCGGCCCGCCACGGCCTGAGCCCCGGCACCGGAGACACACGATGACGACGACGATCACGACGAATGCACCCGGCACGGCGGCCGACGCCACGGCGCGCCCGCTGACGCTGCTGCTGTGCGCGCTCGGCGGCGAAGGCGGTGGCGTGCTCGCCGAGTGGCTCTACGCCGCCGCCGTGCGCGCCGGCCATCCGGCGCAGAGCACCTCGATCCCGGGCGTCGCGCAGCGCACCGGCGCGACGACCTACTACGTCGAGATCCATCCCGAGCCTGCCGAGCGGCTGGGTGGCCGGCGGCCGGTGTTCAGCCTGAACCCGGTGCCGGGCGCGATCGACCTGCTGGTGTCGTCCGAGCTGCTCGAGACGCTGCGCCAGGTCGGCAACGGCATGGCCAGCGCCGAGCGCACGCTCGTCATCAGCTCGACGGCGCGCGCGCTGACGGTGGCCGAGAAAGTGAAGCAGGGCGACGGCCGCGCCGACGACGCCGCGCTGTTGGCGACGCTGCAGCGCCACTGTCGCGGGGCCGAGCTGATCGACCTCGGCGCGCTCGCGGGCCGCGCGGGCACCGTCATCAGCGCGCCGATGTTCGGCGCCATCGCCGCCAGCGGCGTGCTGCCCTTCGGCCGCGACGCCTGCGAGGACGTGATCCGCGCCGCCGGCAAGGGGGTGGACGCCAGCCTGCGCGGGTTCGCGCTCGCCTTCGACGCCGTGGCGCAGCGCCGCGCGCAGCACGCGCTCGTCGAACAGGCGCTGGCGGGCGACGCCGCGGCGGCGCCCGAACCCGGCCTGCGCGCACCGGACCGCGCGCCGGAGCCGGACCTGCGTGCGCTCGGCCGCGCGCGCGTGGTCGCCTACCAGGACGAGGCCTACGCCCGGCTGTACGAAGAGCGCCTGGCGCGCATCGACGCCGCCGAGCACGGCGGCGACCCGGCGGGCCTGCACGGCGGGGCCATCGGGCGCGAGATGGCGCGCTGGCTGGCGCTGTGGATGGCCTTCGACGACATCGTGCGCGTGGCTGCGCTCAAGCTCGCCGCCAGCCGGCAGGACCGCGTGCGGCGCGAGGTCAAGGCCGGCGCCGGCGACGTCGTCAAGCTGTACGACCACTTCAAGCCCGGTGCGCCGGAGTTCGCCGCGCTGCTGCCGCAGGGGCTGGCCGACCGGCTGCTGGCCTGGGACCGGCGGCGCGTGGCGGCCGGCGGAGAGCCCTGGGCGCTGCCGCTGAAGGTCGGCACGCACACGCTGGCCGGCACGGTCGCGCTGCGCCTCGTCGCCGCGCTGAAGGGACAGCGCCGGCGCGGCAGCCGGTTCGCGCTCGAGCAGGCGCTGATCGAGCGCTGGCTGGCGGCGGTGGAGGCCGGCGCGCGCGCGCACTGGGCGCTCGGCCACGAGCTGGCGCTCTGCGGGCGGCTGATCAAGGGCTACGGCAGCACCAACGAGCGTGGCAAGGCCAACCTGCTGCACATCGTCGACCAGCTGGCGAGCGCGCCGCGGCCGCCGGCCGAGCGCGCCGAGGCCGTGCGTGCGGCGCGCGAGGCGGCGCTCGCCGACGAAGCGGGCGCCCAGCTCGACCAGGTGCTGGTGGCGCACGGCGCCGACAGGCGGCCGCCGCGCGAGCAGCCGGTCCGCTTCTTCAGGCGCCGGCCAACGGGCTGAGCGGGACCCGCCGCCAGCGCGGCGCGCCCATCCCCAAGTCGCAGCTTGACACGCGCGCAGCGCGGGGGGATGGTGCGCGGGCGGCTTGATGGCGTGACCGGCGGCCGCCGGCCCTGGCGCCCATGGATCGCCGACGATGAAGGAGACAACGATGCCCGTCCTCTCGCGCAGTTCCTGGCGCGTCCTGGCCCTGGCGGCCTGCGCCGCCGCGCTGTCCACGATGCCGGTGGCGCAGGCCGACGAGACCTGCAACTCGCCCTACACCGCGCGCCTGATCAAGGGCCAGGAGCACTACCTGCATGTCTGGACGCTGGGCGTGCAGGGCGTGGGCGACGGCTCGGACAAGCTCGTCACCGTCGACGTCCAGCCGGACAGCAGGACCTTCGGCCAGGTCGTGCACCAGCTGTCGGTGGGCGGCCGCGGCGAGGCGCACCACATGGGCTTCACCGACGACCGCAAGCACCTGTGGGCGGGGCGGCTGGACGACAACAGGATCTTCGTCTTCGACGTCGGCACCGATCCGGCGAAGCCGACGCTGGTGCGCACGATTGCCGACTTTGCCGACAAGACCGGCTTCGTCGGCCCGCACACCTTCTACGCGCTGCCCGGCCGCATGCTGATCCAGGCCCTGTCCAACACCAAGGACCACGGCGGGGCGACCGGCATCGCGGTCTACAACAACCAGGGCGGCTACGTCGCCCAGTACGACATGCCGCGCGCGATGCCGGAGATCGGCGGCGGCGACGGCTACGGCTACGACATCGGCATCAACCCGCAGAAGAACGTCATGCTGACCTCCAGCTTCACCGGCTGGACCAACTACATGATGGACATGGCCACGCTGATCGGTGATGCCGAGGCGATGAAACGCTTCGGCAACACGATGGCGGTGTGGGACCTGAAGGCGATGAAGCCGATCAAGGTGCTGGACGTGCCGGGCGCGCCGCTGGAGATCCGCTGGTCGCTCAACCCGGGCGACAACTGGGCCGTCACCGCCTCGGCCTTGACGTCCAAGCTGTGGCTGATCAAGCAGGACGCCGCCGGCCAGTGGCAGGCCAAGGAGGTGGCGACGATCGGCGACCCGGCCAAGATCCCGCTGCCGGTGGACATCTCGATCACCGCCGACGGCAAGGGCCTGTGGGTCAACACCTTCATGGACGGCAAGACGCGCTACTTCGACCTCAGCGACCCCGAGGCGCCGCGGCAGACCTACGAGAAGGTCATCGGCAAGCAGGTCAACATGGTCTCGCAGAGCTGGGACGGCAAGCGCGTCTACACCACCTCGTCGCTGCTGGCCAACTGGGACAAGAAGGGCGCCGACGACGAGCAGGTGCTGCGCGCCTTCCGCTGGGACGGCAAGGCGCTGTCCCAGGTGTTCGAGGTCGATTTCTACAAGCTCAAGCTCGGCCGCGCGCACCACATGAAGTTCACGGCCCGCGACCGCGCCACCGCCGCGCGCGACGGCGCGGGCGTGTCGCTCGCGCAGCGACGCTGAACGGGCGCCGGCACGGCAGCGCGGCGCACGCCGTCATGCATCGCCGCCGGTTGGTCGTCGGCGGCACGCTGGCCGCTCTGGCCAGCGCCGCGCCGCGCGCCGCCCAGTTCGAGCCCGGCAAGGGCATGGCCGTCCGGCCGCGGCAGGACTTCGTGCCGCCGCCGGCCGGAAGCTATCGCCTGCCGGTGATCCAGCCCGCCGCCGACGGCTGGGTGCTGGACGGCCACTGGCTGCCGCGCCGCCTGGCGCGCTACACGCACGGGGCGCTGACGCTGCTGTCCTTCATCTACACCTACTGCACCGACCCGGCGGGCTGCCCGCTGGCCTACGAGACCTTCGTCGAGCTGCGTGCGCGCGTGCGCGCCGACCGGCAGCTCGCCGGCCGCGTGCGGCTGGTGTCGCTGTCCTTCGACCCGACGCACGACACGCCGCAGGCGATGAGGCTGTACGGCGGTGCCTTCGCGCGCGACGACGGGCCGCCCTGGGCCTTCCTGACGACCTGGTCGGTGCGCTTCCTGCAGCCCATCCTCGACGGCTTCGGGCAGGACGTGGCGGTCGAGCTGGACGAGGACGGTCGCCCGACTCGCACGCTGACCCATCTGCTGAAGGTGTTCCTGATCGACGAGCGCGCGCAGGTGCGCGAGATCTACAGCGCGGCCTTCCTGCAGCCCGAGGTGATGCTCAACGACCTGCGGACGCTGGCGCTGGAGTCGGCGCGGAGACGCCCGTGAGCGCCCGCCCGACCGGGGCACGACGCCTGCCGGCCGCGCTGGCCCTGTGCCTGTCGGCCATCGTCGCGCCGGCGGGGACGACGGAGAGGCCGGACGGGAAGGACGGCAGGGATGCGACGGCCGTCACGGCCGGGCCGGGCCGGAGCGGCGTGGCGGCCGTGCCCGCAACCGCGCCGGCCATCGCCACCGTGGGCGACGCGGCGTTCGGTCTGCCGCCCCAGCCCGCCACCGCGGCCGACCCGGCGGCCCGCGTCGAGCTGGGTCGGCGCCTGTTCCTCGACCGTCGGCTGTCGTTCAACGGCACCATGTCCTGCGCGATGTGCCACGTGCCGGAGGAGGGCTTCGCCTCCAACGCTTCGCGGCTGGCGCTGGGCATCGAGGGGCGCAGCCTGCGGCGCAACGCGCCGACGGTGCTCAACGTCGCCTGGCAGGCGCTGCTGTTCCACGACGGACGCGAGCCCTCGCTGGAGGCCCAGGCCTGGTCGCCGCTGATGCATGCCGACGAGATGGCCAACCCGTCGGCCGGCCATGTGCTGGCGCGGCTGAGGCGGTTGTCGGACTATGCGGGCCGCTTCGAGCGCGCCTTCGGCGGCCGCGGCCCGACGATGGACACGGTGGGCGAGGCACTCGCCGCCTACCAGCGCAGCCTGGTGGCCGGCGACGCGCGCTTCGACCGCTGGCGCTACGGTGCGCAGGCCGACGCACTGTCGCCACTGGAGCGCGAAGGCCTTGCCTTGTTCACCGGCCGCGCCCGCTGCGCCGCCTGCCACACGGTGGGTGCGCGCGACGCGCTGTTCAGCGACGGCCGCTTCCACGTCACCGGTGCCGGCGGCGACGACCGCAGCGTCATCGACGTGCCGCTGGCCCCCGGCGTGTCGACGCGCATCGGGCGCGACCTGCTCGACCCCTTCCGCGGGCCGACGCTGCCCGACCTCGGCCGCTTCGAGGTCACGCTCGACCCGGCCGACCGCCACGCCTTCCGCACGCCCAGCCTGCGCAACGTCGCGCGCACCGCGCCGTACATGCACGACGGCTCGCTGCCGACGCTGGAGGCGGTGATCGACTTCTACGACCGCGGCGGCGGCGCGGTGGACGGCCGCAGCCCGCTGCTCGCGCCGCTGGGCCTGGCGCCCGCGGACAAGCAGGCGCTGGCGGCCTTTCTGCGTGCGCTGGACAGCCCGCACCTCGACGCGCTGGCCGCGCGCGCCCGGGCTTCCGCGGTCGGCGGCGCCGGGCGCTGAATCAGTCCTCCAGCTCGGCCTTCGCCATCTCGACGTCCAGCCGCTCCATCGCGTCCATCGGCTCGCAGGCGGCGGCTTCGGCGTAGAGCTTCTCGGCCTCGGCCATCTTCTTGTCGCCCTCGAGCATCACCAGCCCGTTGGCGTACTCGATGCGCGCGATCGCGCTCGTCGGGTTCAGCGCCAGCGCCTGCTTGAACATCTTCAGTCCGGTCGCGGCGTCGGCGCCCTGGGTGCGGCCGAGCAGCTTGCCGACCTTGTCGATCACCTCGGCGTGGAAGCTGCCGAGCGCGATGTGGGCGTCGGCGTGCTTGGGCGCGAGCTTGATCGTCATCTCCAGCGCGTGCTTGACCTTGCCGCCCAGCCCCTGCGCCAGCGCCTTCGCCACGCTGATGCCCTGGCTGTAGCGGCCCAGTGCGTAGGCCTGCCAGTACCAGGCGTTCGGGTTCTTCGGCTCGGCCGCCTGCTGGGCCTCGGCGCGCTCGGAGACCTCGAGGAACATCGCCAGCTTGGTCTTCTCGCTCTTTTCCAGGTAGTTGGCGTGGATGCACTGCGCCTTGTTGGCGACCACGATGCCCGCGCCGCCCGCCTTCAGCCCGGCGTCGAAGGCCTTCTGGAACTGGCCGGCGTGGAACAGCGCCCAGGCGGCCTGCACCGCCTCGTCCTTCGGCCAGGGTTCGGCGTCGCCGGTGTGCAACCGGGCCCAGTGCTTCTTCAGCGCCGCCGGGGCGTGCGTGTAGTCGTCGGTGGCGTAGGGAAAGGCGGTCCACTTGGCCATGGGGTGTCTCCGTGTGGGGGGATGCGGGATGGGTGGCAGCGTGCCGGTCGGACCGTCTCGGGGTCAGCGGGCGGTGTAGGCCGCTGCGAGCTGGTGCAGGTGCGCGCGCGACGCGGGCTCGAGGTAGGGCAGCAACAGGCTCAGCGTGTGGAAGGCGCCGCGGCCGAGTGCCGCGGCCGCGTGGTCGGGCTCGAGCGCGTGGCGCGGGTCGCGCACGTACTCGTAGCTCAGCCAGTAGGTCAGCACGACGACCATCGCGGTGGCCGTCGGGTCGGCCGTCTGCGGCTCGATGGCCAGCACGCGCGCGCGCGCCAGGCCGTCGATGACCTGCCGCACGGCCTCGGCCTTGTGGCGCAGCACGGTCTGGAAGTGCGTCTCCAGCCGGCGGTTCTTGCTCAGCAGGTCGTTCAGGTCGCGGTACAGGAAGCGGTACTGCCAGACGAGCTCGACCAGCATGTGGAAGAACAGCCACGCGTCCTCGACGTCGGATACGCCCTCGGCCGCCGGCAGCAGCTCGTCGAGCGCACGCTCGAAACGGCCGAACAGCGCATTGATCAGCTCGTCCTTGGCCGGGTAGTGGTAGTACAGGTTGCCCGGGCTGATGTGCAGCTCGGCGGAGATCAGTGTCGTGCTGACGTTGGGCTCGCCGAAGCGGTTGAACAGCGCCAGCGTCACGTCCAGGATGCGTTCGGCGGTGCGGCGCGGCGGCTTCTTGGGGGCCATGGGGCCATTCTGGCCGAAGCCTCGCGCCGCGCACCCCCGGAGGACCCCGACACCCCACCCCGTAGAATCCCGCCCCTCATGTCCACCCAGCCAGCGGTCCGCTTCGACCACGTCAGCAAGGTCTACGCCGGCGCCCGCGGCCCGCTGCAGGCGCTCGACGACGTCAGCTTCGACCTCGAGCCCGGTGAGTTCTTCGGCCTGCTCGGCCCCAACGGCGCCGGCAAGACGACGCTGATCTCCATCCTGGCCGGGTTGGCGCGTGCCACCGCCGGCCGGGTGACCGTGATGGGCCACGACGTCGTGGCCGACTACGCGGCGGCGCGCCGGTCCCTCGGCATCGTGCCGCAGGAGCTGGTGTTCGACCCCTTCTTCAGCGTGCGCGAGACGCTGAGGTTCCAGAGCGGCTACTTCGGCGTGCACGGCAACGGCGCCTGGATCGACGAGTTGCTGGAGGGCCTGGGCCTGGCCGACAAGGCGGGTGCCAACATGCGCCAGCTCTCCGGCGGCATGAAGCGCCGCGTGCTGGTGGCGCAGGCGCTGGTGCACCGGCCGCCGGTGATCGTGCTCGACGAGCCGACCGCCGGCGTCGACGTCGAGCTGCGCCAGACCCTGTGGCAGTTCGTCGCGCGCCTCAACAAGCAGGGCCACACGGTGCTGCTGACGACGCACTATCTGGAGGAGGCAGAGGCGCTGTGCGGCCGCATCGCGATGCTCAAGAAGGGCCGCGTGGTGGCGCTGGACCGCACCGCCAACCTGCTGGCCGGCACCGCCAGCACCATGCTGCGCTTCAAGACCGACGATGCGCTGCCCGAGGACATCGCCGCCCACGCGCGCGTGACCGGCCGCATCGCGCAGGTCACGGCGCACGACGCCGCCGAGGTCGAGGTGCTGCTCGGCCGGCTGCGCGCCGCCAGGGTGCGCATCGAGGACCTGGAGATCGGCCGCGCCGACCTCGAGGACGTGTTCCTCGAGATCATGCAGGGCGGCGGCACGCCGGCGCGCCCGCCGGTGCCCGACGCGACGGAGGCGCCGGCATGAGTGGCGTGGGCGGGGTGACCTTGGCAGGCGCGCGCACGCTCTTCTACAAGGAGGTGCTGCGGTTCTGGAAGGTCGGTTTCCAGACCGTCGCCGCGCCGGTCATCACGGCCATCCTGTACCTGCTGATCTTCGGCCACGTGCTTTCGGGCCGGGTCGAGGTCTATCCAGGCATCGGCTACACCAGCTTCCTGATCCCGGGGCTGGTGA
>CAZQPN010000037.1:0-6325 GCA_964595215.1 uncultured Rubrivivax sp.
CCGACCCGCACGCGCCGCGGAGGCGCTTTCTCGGCGGCAGGGCGGGCACGGTCGACGTCGGACGTGCCATCGCCGAGTGCATCGCCGCCACCTGATACACCCGTGATCGCCCTCAGGGGGAAGATGCCGATGACGCGCGCGCCCGGCCCGTGCATGCTGTCGGGTTCCCGGAATCGCCGGCTTTCCCTGTGACCCCCGAATAGGAGACGAACCATGTCCACCACGCTTCGCACCGCCCTGTCGATCGCGACCCTGACGGCCCTGACCGTGGTCAGCGGCAGCGCCCTGGCGGCCGGCTACCCCGAGAAGACGGTCAACTACATCATCCCATTCGGCCCCGGCGGCGAGTCCGACATCTCGGCCCGCCTGCAGGAGCCGGTGTTCAAGCAGCTCACCGGCCAGACGATGGCGATCCAGTACAAGCCCGGCGCCGGTGGCGCGGCGTCCTGGGCGCAGCTCAACGGAATGGCCGCCGACGGCTACACCGTGATGGGCACCAACCTGCCGCACATCGTGCTGCAACCGCTGCAGAAGGACGTCGGGTACCAGACCGACGAACTCACCACCGTCTACTGGTTCCACTACACACCGGACGCGCTGATGGTCACCGCCGACAGCCCGCACAAGACGCTGAAGGACTTCGTCGAGGCGGCCAAGAAGGCGCCGGGCAGCATCACGCTGTCGGGCTCGGGCACCAACTCGGCCAACCACCTGGCGCAGCAGCAGTTCGACAAGATGGCCGGCATCAAGACGACCTACGTACCGTTCGGCGGCACGGGGCCGTCCAACACCGCGCTGCTGGGCAAGCAGGTCGGCGGCAGCTGGGGCTATACGACGGTGCAGATGCAGCTCGGCGCCCAGGTGCGCTGCCTGGCGGTGGCGATGGAACAGCGGCACCCGAAGCTGCCCGACTGCCCTACCTTCAAGGAGCAGGGCTTCGACCTCGTCGGCGGCGCCTACCGCGGTGTGGCGGTGCCCAAGTCGACGCCGGCCGACGTGCAGGCCAAGCTGGCCGACATCCTGGCCAGGATCAATGCAGACCCGGGCTTCATCCAGAAGATGGAGGAGGGCGGCTTTGCGATGCTCAACGTCGGGCCCGACAAGATGGCCGGCTTCATGGCGGACATCAAGGCCCGCTACGGCGCGCTGGCCAAGGAGATGGGCATCGTCAAGAAGTAAGCCGACGCACCCGCGACACCCCGGACCAGGATGGGCGGACTCGAGCACCTGTGGGCGGCGCTGTCGCCGCTGAACCTGCTGCTGGCGCTGGCCGGCGTGGCGGCCGGCACCGTCATCGGTGCGCTGCCCGGCCTGACGGCGACGATGGCGGTCGCGGTGCTGGTGCCGTTCACCTTCTCGATGGAGCCGGCGGCGGCGCTGATCGCGCTCGGCGCCATCTACACCGGCGCCATCTACGGCGGCGCCTACGCAGCGATCCTGCTCAACACGCCGGGCACGCCATCGGCGATCGCGACCACCTTCGATGGCTATCCGCTGGCGCGCAGCGGGCGCGGCGACCTGGCACTCACGGTGGCCTGCCTGTCGTCGGTCGTCGGCGGCCTGGTGGGCGCGGCCTTCCTGCTGCTGCTGGCGCCGCCGATGGCCACTGTGGCGCTGCGCTTCGGCCCGGTCGAGTATTTCTGGCTGGCGGTCTTCGGCCTCACGCTGATCGCGTCGCTCGGCGAGGGCTCGACGGTCAAGGGCCTGATCGGCGGCTGCTTCGGGTTGCTGCTGTCGATGGTCGGCGTCGCCGAGGTCGGTGGCGACATCCGCTACGTCGGCGAGTTCAAGTCGCTGCTCGGCGGCATCGACGTCGTCTCGGCGCTGATCGGGCTGTACTGCATCCCGGTGCTGATCGAGCTCGTCGCCACGCCGGCGAAGCACCTCGAGTCGGTCAGCCGCGTCGCCGGCTTCCAGTTGCGCGAGGCCGGCGCGCTGATGGCGCGCGCCAAGCTCAACCTGTCGCGCAGCTCGGTCATCGGCACCGTGGTCGGCATCCTGCCGGGCGCCGGCGGGTCGATCGCGTCGCTGGTGGCCTACTCCGAGGCCAAGCGCGTCTCGCCGCGCCGCGCGCAGTACGGCAAGGGCGAGCCCGAGGGCGTGATGGCGACCGAGTCGGCGAACAACGCCACCGTCGGCGGCGGCTTCATCCCGACGCTGGTGCTCGGCATTCCCGGCACGCCGCCGGACGCCATCATCCTGGGCGCGCTGCTGGTACAGGGCATCCGCACCGGCCCGACGCTGTTCACCGATCAGGCGCCCATCGTCTACACCTTCATCTGGGGCCTGATCCTGGCCACGCTGCTGATGCTGCCGGTGGGTCTGCTGATCGGGCGCTTCGCCTTCCGCTCGATCATCGCGATCCCGAAGGCGGTGCTGGTGCCGGCGGTGGCGCTGCTGACGGTGCTGGGCAGCTTCGCGGTGCACAACAACCCGCACGAGGTGCAGCAGATGGTGGTGCTGGGCGTCGTCGCCTGGGTGCTCGGGCGCATGGGCTTCTCGGCCTCGCCGATCGTGCTCGGGCTGATCCTGGGCGCGATCGCCGAGCGAGGCTTCGTGCAGGGCCACCTGATCGGCGGCGCGCGCGGCAACGTCTGGGCCGAGTTCTTCGGCCGACCCATCTCTCTGGGCATCATCGCCTTCATCGTGCTCGGCCTGCTGTGGCCGTGGTGGATGGCGCGACGCGCCGCACGACCCGGCGCCGTCAAGGAGAACACCCGTGGATGAGCGGTCGCATGAAGGCGCCACCGGCCGCGACACCGGCGGCGCGGTCGGCAGCGTCGTCTTCATCGGCATCGGCGTGGCCGCGCTGTGGCACTCGGGCGAGTTCTCGATGCTCGGCGCGGTCTTCCCGCGCGGCATCGGCGGGCTGATGATCGGGCTCGGCGTGGCCTACCTGGTGCTGTTCGCGCTCGGCCGGACGCGCGCGGTCGCACCGATCGAAGGCTCGCTGCTGCGTCGCGCCGGCGTCGCGGTAGTGATGCTCGCATGGGCGTTCGCGCTGGTGCCGCTGGGCTTTCTCGGCAGCAGCGCACTGGCTTTCGCGCTGCTGCTTGTCGTTGCCAACCACGAGCGCTGGACAGCACGCCGCCTGCTGCTCTATCCGCTGTCCGGCGCCTTGCTGCTCGGCGGCCTGTACACCCTGTTCAAGCTGGTGCTGATGGTTCCGCTGCCCTGAGACCCTGCACCCTCCCTGCTCTCTCTGCCCTCTTCAATACCATGCACATCCTGATCGCTGAATTCATGGACGAGCGCGCCGTCGACCGGCTGCGCGCCGCGCACGAGGTCGAATACGACCCGACGCTGGTCGACGATGCACCGCGTCTGCACGCCGCCGCCGCCGCGGCCGACGCCTTCGTCGTGCGCAACCGCACCCAGGTGCGCGGCGAGCTGCTGGCGGCGCTGACGCGCTGCCGCGTCGTCGGACGGCTGGGCGTCGGCCTGGACAACATCGACGTCGCGGCCTGCGAGGCGCGCGGCATGCGCGTCATCCCGGCCAGCGGCGCCAATGCGCTCAGCGTGGCCGAGTACGTCGTCACGAGCGCGCTCGTGCTGCTGCGCGGCGCCTACGCGTCGACCGCGGAGGTCGCCGTCGGCCGCTGGCCGCGCGCGGCGCTCGGCAGCGGGCGGGAGGCGGCGGGCAAGACGCTCGGCCTGATCGGCTTCGGCGCCATCGGCCAGCTCACCGGCCGGCTCGCGCGTGCGCTGGGCATGCGCGTGATCGCTTTCGACGCGATGATGGACGCCGACCACCCCGCGTTCGCCGACGGCCAGGTCGCCAGCGCCGGGCTGGACGAGGTCGTGCAGACGGCCGACGTCATCAGCCTGCACGTCCCGCTGGTCGACGCCACGCGCGGCCTGTTCGGCGCCGACCGCATCGCGTCGATGAAGCCCGGCGCGGTGCTCGTCAACACCGCACGCGGTGGCATCATCGACGAGCTCGCGCTGGCGGCGGCGCTGAAGTCCGGCCACCTCGGCGGCGCGGCGATCGACGTCTTCGGCCAGGAGCCGCTGCCGGCGGCGCCACACTTCGACGGCTGTCCCCACCTGATCCTGACGCCGCACATCGCCGGCGTCACCGCCGAGTCCAACGAGCGCGTCAGTTTCCTGATCGCCGACAAGCTGCTGGAGGCCCTGGCATGAAGATGTCGATCGCCGACGCCACCGCGCGCGTCGAGTCCGCCCTGCGCGCCGCCGGCGCCAATCCGGCGATGGCCGCCAGCACGGCGCGTGCGCTGGTGCTGGCCGAGTCGCAGGGACAGGGCGGCCATGGCCTGTCGCGCGTGACCCAGTACGCGACCCACCTGCGCAACGGCCGGGCACGCGGAGACGCCGTGGCCACGGTGGTGCGGCGCAAGGGCGCGGCGCTGCTGGTCGACGGCGCCGAAGGCCTGGCCTTTCCGGCCTGCGAGCTGGCGCTGGCCGAGGCGGTGGCCACCGCGCGCACGCTGGGCGTGGCCTTCGCCGGGGTGACGAACAGCCACCACTGCGGCGTCGTCGTCGACCACCTGCGCGCCGCCACCGGGGCCGGCATGGTCGGCCTGGGCTTCAGCAACTCGCCGGCGGCGATGCCGGCGGCCGGCGGCCGGCACGCGATCTTCGGCACCAACCCGGTGGCCGCGGCCTTCCCGCGCCGCGGAGCCGACCCGCTGCTGATCGACCTCAGCCTGTCCGAGGTCGCGCGCGGCAAGGTCATGCTGGCGGCCAAGACGGGCGAGCCGATCCCGGCCGGCTGGGCACTCGATGCCGAGGGCCGGCCGACGACCGACGCGCAGGCGGCGCTCTCGGGCTCGATGCTGCCGCTGGGCGCCGTGTCGAGCCCCAAGGGCGCGATGCTGGCGCTGGTGGTCGAGCTGCTCGTCACCGCGCTGATCGGCGCGCAGTTCGGATTCGAGGCGAGCAGCTTCTTCGTCGACGAGGGCAACCGCCCGCGCATCGGGCAGGCCTTCATCGTCGTCGACCCAGGCGCGCTCGCGGGCTCGGATGCCTACCTCGACCGCGTCGAGGTGCTGGTGGCCGAGATGCTGCGCGACGACGGCGTGCGCCTGCCGGGGGCCCGGCGCGAGGCGCTGCGCCGGCGCGCCGAGGCCGAGGGCATCGAGGTGCCCGACGCGCTGCTGGCGGCCTGGGGCTGAGCGGCGTATCGTCGACGGATGCGACCCGCTCCTTGGGGCGCCACGAACACGGAAGACCCGTTGATGACCCTCTGCCCGATCGCCATCGTTGCCAGCTGCGCCAAGTGCCCCGTCGTGGGCGTGTGCCCGCTCAAGACCGTGATCGGCGACGCGCCGAAGGCGCCACCGCCATCGGCAGCCGCGCCTAAGGCGGCTGCGCGCAAGCGCAAGTAGGCGGTCCATGGCGCCGGGCAGCGCCCGGTGATGGCCGACGCAGGCCCTCAGCCCACGCGCGCGCCGTGCACGATTCCCGGAGGTCTCACCGTCCGCGGAGCCGTCGCGCGCGCGGCGTCCCGATCAGCCCCCGGGCCGGTCGCTGCAGATCGGGCAGCCCGGGTGGCGCGGCACCTTCATCTCGGTCCACTCCATCGCCCGCCCATCCAGCATCAGGAGCCGGCCGGTCAGCGGCCGGCCGAAGCCCGCCACCAGCTTGAGCGCCTCGGCCGCCTGCACGCTGCCGACGATGCCGACCAGCGGCGCGAAGACGCCCATCGTCGCGCAGTTGGCCTCCTCGAAGTTGGCGTCTGGCGGGAACAGGCAGCCGTAGCAGGGCGCATCGGCCCGGCGCGTGTCGTAGACCGACAGCTGGCCGTCGAAGCCGATCGCCGCGCCCGACACCAGCGGCCGCGCGTGCCGCACGCAAGCGGCGTTGACGGCGTGCCGGGTCTGGAAGTTGTCGCAGCAGTCCAGCACGACGTCGACCTGCGGCACGAGCTCGTCGAGCAGCGCGGTGTCGGCGCGCCGCTGCAGCGCGCGCACGCGGATCGTCGGGTCGATCGCCTGCAGCGTCTGGCGCGCCGAGTCGGCCTTCGGCTGGCCGATGCGGTCGTGCCGGTGCGCGATCTGGCGCTGCAGGTTGGTCAGGTCGACGGTGTCGTGGTCGACGACGATGAGCTCGCCGATGCCGGCTGTGCCCAGGTACAGCGCGACCGGCGAGCCCAGCCCGCCGGCGCCGATGACCAGCGCCTTGGCGTCGCGCAGCCGCTGCTGGCCCTCGATCCCGATGTCGTCGAGCAGGATGTGGCGCGAGTAGCGCAGCAGTTCGTCGTCGTTCATCGGGGCAGCCGGCGCAGTGGGGCAGGGCCACGAGCGTAGCAGCCGGCACGGACCCGGCGGACCCGCGGCCCGGTGGGGTTTTGGCGCCGGCGTAT
>CAZQPN010000037.1:6425-12552 GCA_964595215.1 uncultured Rubrivivax sp.
CCCGACCCGCTGTGCGACGCGCGCGACGACGACAAGATGTGACCGCCCGCGGCCGGCGATCGCCAGACCCGGCCGCCGCATGACGCACCGAGCGATGACGACCCTCTACGGCATTTCCAACTGCGACACCTGCAAGCGCGCGCGCCGCTGGCTGGACGAGCATGGCCAGGGTTTCGAGTTCCACGACTTCAAGAAGGTCGGCGTGCCGGCCGACCGGCTGGCCGCGTGGATGGCTGCCGTCGGCTGGGAGCGCTTGCTCAACCGCCAGGGCACGACCTGGCGCAAGCTCGACGAGGCCACGCGCGCCGGCGTCGTCGACGCGGCGAGCGCCGCGGCGCTGATGCAGGCGCACCCGAGCCTGATCCGGCGGCCGGTGATCGACTGGGGGTCGACGCTGACCGTGGGCTTCGAGCCCGACGGCTGGCCGCCGCGCTGATCGGCAGGCCCCGCGCGTCGCCGGGCACCGGCTCCTCGAGGCCCCGGATCTCGCCGTCCTGGCGTCCCGCCGTGCCGTCGCTCAGCCCAGAGTCACGGGCAGTGCGCTGAAGCCGCGGAAGCGCAACCGGCGCTCGCGCGCCGGCGGGCTGGCGAGATCGATGCGCGGGTAGCGTGCCAGCAGCGCGCCGATCGCGATGCGCGCCTCCAGGCGGGCGACGTTCATGCCGGCGCAGGCGTGCGCGCCGTGGCCGAACGCGAGGTGCCGGTTCGGTTTGCGCGCGAGGTCCAGCCGGTCGGGGTCGGGGAACTCGTCCGGGTCGCGGTTGGCCGCGCCGATGGCCAGCGTCAGGAAGCTGCCGGCCGGGATGTCGACACCGCCGATCACCATCGACGCCGTCGTCATGCGGTTGTTCAGCTGCAGCGGGCTCTCGAAGCGCAGCAACTCCTCCACCGCGGTCGGCATCAGCGACGGGTCGGCCGCCAGCCGCTCGAGCTGGTCGCGGTGCCTCATCAGCGCGTGCAGGCCGTTGCCGATCAGGTTGGTCGTCGTCTCGTGGCCGGCGTTGAGCAGGAAGATGCAGTTGTGCAGCAGCTCGGGCTCGCTGAATTGCTCTGCGCTGCCGTCGCCCTGGATCAACCGCGTCAGCACGTCGGCCTCGGGGTCGCCCGGGTGCGCCCGGCGCTCGGCCACGAGGCCACGCAGGTAGGACAGAAAGTCGGTCGTCGCGGCGTTGGCGCGTGCCAGCACCTCGGCCGAGGGCGCCGGCTCGAGCGCCGACAGGATGGCCAGCGACCAGCCGCGCAACGGCCCGCGCTCGGCCGGCGGCACCGCCAGCAGGTTGCCGATGACGTCGACCGGGATGGCCGACGCGAAGTGCTCGATCAGGTCGGGCGCGGACTCGTCGGCCAAGCGGTCGAGCAGGCCGTCGACCAGCGCCACCAGGGCCGGCTCCATGCGCGCGATCGCGCGCTGGTTCAGCGCCCCCATCAGCAGCCGGCGCACGCGCGTGTGCAGCGGTGGGTCGCTGAACACGAGGCTGCTGGTGTGGTGCTCGTAGATCGGCGTGCCGGCGCCCAGGCGCGGCGCGAACTCGACACGCTTGTCGGAGCTGACGTCGGCGCTGCGGTAGACGGCGTCGACGTCGGCGTGGCGCGTCAGCAGCCAGGAGCCGGGCGCCAGCCGGTGCACCGGGTCGGCCGCACGGAGCGCGGCGTAGACGGGGTAGGGATCGTCGACGAAACCGGGCGGCGGGTCGGTCAGCGTGAAGCGTCGGACGACTTCGTCCAGCGGTTCGTGTTGGTTGGCATCGCTCATGCACGCAGTCTAGGCCGACGACGCCTCGGTCCGTGCACACGGCGGAGGGCGCCGTCGCCGTCACTGCCGGCGGCCTTTCCGGGTGCGTCGAGCCGAGGGAAGGCGGGCCGCCCGATAATCCCTGCATGTTCACCGGCATCGTCCAGGGCGTGGCCCAGGTGGCCGCCGCCGTCGACCGGCCGGGGCTGCGCACCTTCACCCTCCAGTTCCCGCCCGGTTTCGCCGAGGGCCTCGAGATCGGCGCCAGCGTCGCCGTCGACGGCACCTGCCTGACCGTGACCGCGCTGCACCCTGGCGATGCCGCCGATTTCGACGTCATGCAGCAGAGCCTGGGGCTGACCACGCTGGCCGGGCTGGTGATCGGTTCGCGCATCAACGTCGAGCGCGCGGCAAAGGAGGGCGCCGAGGTCGGCGGCCACCCGCTGTCGGGCCACGTCGACGTGATGGGCACACTGGCCGCGATCCGCCGGCCGGAGAACAACCACGTGATGCGCATCGCGCTGCCGGCACCCTGGATGCGCTACGTCTTCGCGAAGGGCTACATCGCCGTCAACGGCGCCAGCCTGACGGTGTCGGAGGCGCGGCGCGAGCCCGGCGGCGCCGGCTGGTTCGAGGTCTGGCTGATCCCGGAGACCTTGCGCATGACGACGTTCGGCGACAAGTCCCCTGGCGATGCGCTCAACATCGAGATCGAGCGGGCGACGCAGGTCATCGTCGACACGGTGCGCGATGCGCTCGACGAACGGCTGGGCCCGCTGCTGCCGGCGCTGCAGGCCCTGCTGGCCGAGCGCGGGGCGGACCTGGACGCGCTCGCGTCACCATTCCCGCGCCCGAAGGGCTGACGCGCGGGCAGGCCCGCGCCTGTGCGCACGGCCCCGGCCGCCGAGCCGCCCGGGGCGCGTGGCGGGCGGATTCGGCGGCGCGGGCCGCCGGATCCCCTACAGCCGGGGCTCGCCCCGTTCGTTGACGGTGATCGTGCGGCCGGGTTCGACCGCCATCTGGATGCGGTGCTCGCGGTCCCGGAAGCGGTAGGTCACGTCCCAGTACGCCGGCTGGGCGCCGCCGGGGACGTTCTCGCAGCGCTGCACGTCCTGCGTCGTCGCCTGTGCGGTGCTGCCATCTCGGCCGATGTTGGCCCCGACCGCGGCCCCCGCGATGACACCGCCGGCCGTGGCCAGGTCCTTGCCCGTCCCGCCCCCGACCTGGTGCCCGAGGATGCCGCCGATGATGGCGCCGGCGATCGCGGCCGGGACGTTGGCCTCGCTGCGGCCCTGCGGCTGCGACACCAGCTCGCGCTCGATCCAGCAGCGCTGGCCGGACGTGGCCAGCACGGCGCGCACCGATGTGACGTTCGCCTCGTACAGCCGTTCACCGCTGCGGCGGCGGCTGTCGTAGACCGGCACCGGCGCGGGCGCATAGCGGTCGTCGCCGACGCGTGCGTCCCAGGGCACCGGGCGCACCGACGAGATGCGGTCGCCCAGGCCCATCGCGGCCAGCGACGGGTAGCGGCCGGGACGCAGGATGACGCAGCGGCCACCGAAGCGGACGTCGCTGCAGACCTCGAAGCGGTCGCCGAGCACCACCGCCGACGAGGCGCGGTCGTTGAAGCCGTATCGCTGGAAGTCGGCGATCGGCCGTTCGGTGGTGAAGAAGCGGCCGCCAAAGCCCTCCCGTTCGTAGAAGCTCACCTGCCCGTCCACCGGCGCTGGCGCGTAGCGATCCTCGGCGATGCGCGCATCGGCCGGCACGGCCCGCACCGACGAGATGCGGTTGTCCAGGCCCATCGCGGCCAGCGACGCGTAGCGCCCCGGGCGCAGGACCACGCAACGGCCGCGAAAGCCGACGTCGTCGCAGACTTCGTAGCGGACGCCGACGACCACCACCGACGACGCGCGGTCGTTGAACCCGGCCCGTTGCAGGTCGGCCACCGGCCTGCGGGCCGTGAAGGTGCGGCCGTCGAAGCCTTCGCGCTCGAAGAAACTCACCTCGGCATCCATCGGTGCCCGGTCTCGCCGGTCGTCGGCGCGCGCATCGGCACTCGCGATCCGTGCCGACGAGATGCGGCCGTCCAGGCCCATCGCGGCGAGCGACGGGTACGGGCCCGGGCGCAGCACGACGCAGCGGCCGCCGTAGCGGGTGTCCTGGCAGACCTCCCAGCGATCGTCGACGACCACCGCCGACGAGGCGCGGTCGTTGAAGCCATGGCGCGCGAAGTCCGCGACCGGCTGCGATGCACTGAAGGACCGGCCTGCGAAACCTTCCCGTTCGAAGAAGGTCACCTCGCCCGCGGCGGCACTGGTGACGACCACTCCGGCCATCAGCCCCAGCATGCACTTAAGCAGAATGTTCATTCGTAGCTCTCCCTGACAAGTGCACGCAGCATGCACCGAGGGCCGCGCCGGCGTCTGTGCGCCGTCGAACATGGCGAGGCGATGGAGATCGCGCCGGCGCGTCAGGCCAGACCGCCGTGCTGTCCGGCGCCACCAGTCGGAAGATCGACACGCAGTGGCTTGCGGTCAGACCTCCAGCGTGTAGACCGTCGCCGCGGCGCGCTCGAGCGCAGTGTGGCCCTGCAGCGCGCGCTCCCACATCGGGCCGGTAGCCCCGGTGACCGATGACATGCCCCGGGTCATCACGGTGACCTCCTCGGTGCCGGCGTCGAACTCGGCCACCTGCTCGTAGGTGTCGAGAAAGAGCCGGGCCACCTTGGCGCCAGCGGCGTCGATGACGACGAGGAAACGTGTGGCCTGGCGGTGCGGTGTCTCGCCGTGCGGCCGCGGCGACTCGATGCCGAATCCCTGGTTCATGGTCGCTCCTGTGGGGCCGACCGGCCCTCGGTCGTTGACCGCGCGCGGCGGCAAAGGATCCTTCGGTGCCCGACGACCCGCGGGTCACCGGTCACGCCGCGATTGCGCTGCCGGTGCGTCGGGCCCTGACGCATCATGTGCGCCCTCCGTGGCGCCCGGCGCCGGCGGCAAAGCGCGCCGCGCCGGCCAGGCCTTCGTCGAACACCATCGTGTGGCCTTGTGCAGCCTCGCGCCGCAGGGCGTCGGCCAGCGGCCAGTCCCACTGCGCGATCGCCGACGCGCGGTCGGCGTTCATGCAGCGCTGCGGGAAGGCCGCGAGCTCGCGCGCCAGCGCCTGCGCCGCCGCCAGCGCCTGGCCGTCGACGGCGTTGCGGCGGTCGGGGCGGTCCAGGGTGACGGTGAACACGCCCTGGTCTGTCTCGGTGAGGAGAGGTGGCATACCGGCATCATGCGCCTTCCCGGCTGGGGTGCGCCAGGCCGGCGGCGTCGCGATGCCCCCGCTCAGTCACCCGGGAACGCTGGGTGGCGCTGGCGCAAGGCGGTCGGTGAAGCGCCGGTCGCGCTTGAACTGGAAGGTCGTGAAGTAGCGGCCGTTGAGCCCGGCGTCGGCCAGCGCACCGGCGCTCCAATGCCAGTCGCTGCCGCCGGCATCGCGGCAGGCCTGGCGCAAGGCCGCCTCGTCGGGCAGGGCGTCGAAGACGAGGCTCATGTCGACGTCGGATCGGGCGTCGGCGAGCCCCCGACGACCGATCCCGACAGCAGCGCCGTCGGCGTCGGCCCGAACGACGACGTCGGGCCCTCAGCCCGCCAGCAGCTGGCGCAGCACGAAGGGCAGGATGCCACCGTGCCGGTAGTAGTCGACCTCGATCGCGGTGTCGATGCGAAGCGTCACCGCCACCTCGCGCACCTGGCCGTCGGCGCCGGTGATGCGGAGCTGGGCGTCGGTCTGCGGCCGGATCTCCGGCGCCAGCACGACGTCGACGGTCTCGGCCCCGGTCAGGCCGAGGCGCTCCCACGAGTCCTCGCCCTTGAACTGCAGCGGCAGCACACCCATGCCGATCAGGTTGCTGCGGTGGATGCGCTCGAAGCTGCGCGCGACCACTGCCTTGATGCCGAGCAGCGCCGTGCCCTTGGCGGCCCAGTCGCGGCTCGAGCCGGTGCCGTACTCGGTGCCGGCGAAGACCACCGTCGGCACGCCCGCGCCGACGTACTTCATCGCCGCGTCGTAGATCGCCATGCGCTCGCCGTCCG
Source organism: uncultured Rubrivivax sp. (assembly GCA_964595215.1). Classification (GTDB taxonomy): domain Bacteria; phylum Pseudomonadota; class Gammaproteobacteria; order Burkholderiales; family Burkholderiaceae_C; genus Rubrivivax. Next base: position 12,237 of record CAZQPN010000037.1, read on the forward strand.
GCTGGTAGAGCGTGAACCCGCCCTCGACGCGGCTGCCGGTGTCCCCCGGCGGCAGCATCAGGTTCTTGATGCGCACGTTGGCGAAGGTGCCGCGCATCATCACCTCGTGGTTGCCGCGGCGCGAACCGTAGCTGTTGAAGTCGCCGACGGCGACGCCGTGGGCCAGCAGGTATTCGCCGGCCGGCGAGGCGGCCTTGATCGAGCCGGCCGGACTGATGTGGTCGGTGGTCACCGAGTCGCCGAAAATGGCCAGCGCCCGGGAGCCGTGAAACGCCGTAATGGGTTGCGGCGCCAGCGAAAATTAGTCGAAGAACGG
>CAZQPN010000038.1:0-12334 GCA_964595215.1 uncultured Rubrivivax sp.
GAGATCGGCACGCAGGTGTCGGTCGTGACGCTGCGGCAGCCCGGGTTCTGCTGCATGCCGGCGAAGTAGGCCTTGTGGCGCGCGGTCCACAGGCGCGTGCGCTCCTCGGGCGTGCTCGCCCACTCGAAATCCTCGCCGCCGAACTCGCCGGCGATCGCCTGCACCGTCTCGGCCTGCTCCTTGACCCCGGCCTCGCTGCCGTGGAACTCCATCAGCAGCATCGGGTGCTCGCGCAGGCCGAGCCGGCTCTGCGCGTTGACCGCGCGCACCGCATTGACGTCCAGCAATTCACAGCGCGCGATCGGCACGCCCATCTGGATGGTCTGGATGGTCGCCTGCACCGCGGCGTCGATGGACGGAAAGTGGCAGACAGCCGCGTCAGGTCGTAGCCGGCGCTGCTCTTCTTGGCGCGCGTGCCGGTGTGCACGATCTCCCCGCTGGCGGTGACCACGGTCAGCCCGAGCACGTTCTCGCGCATCGTGCCGTAGCGCACCGCGTTCGTGCCGCTGGCGCGCGTGGCCGCCATGCCGCCGATCGACGCATTGGCACCCGGGTCGATCGGGAAGAACAGCCCCGTGTCGCGGATCTCGCGGTTGAGCTGCTCGCGTGTGACGCCGGCCTCGACCGTCACCGTCAGGTCCTCGGCGTTCAGACGCACGATGCGCGTCATGCGCGACAGGTCGACGCTGACGCCGCCCTGCACCGCCAGCAGGTGGCCCTCCAGCGACGAGCCAACGCCGAAGGGGATCACCGGCACCGCGTGCGCGTGCGCCTGCGCGACGACGAAGGCGACCTCGTCGGTGTTCTCGCAGAAGACCACCGCATCGGGCGGCGTGGTCGGAAACGGACTCTCGTCGCGGCCATGCTGCTCGCGCACCGCGCCGGCGGTCGAGCAGCGCTCGCCGAAGCGCGCACGCAGCGCTTCCAGCATCGCCGGCGGCAGCGGGCGGTGCTCGTGCATGGGCAGGACGGCGGAAGGCAGGGGAGCGTTCATCGCGGATCTCCGGTCGGGCGTGGCCCTTGTCGGCGCCGGGGCGCGCCGGCTGGCGCACGCCCACGCGGGCGACTATCGTCGATCATTCTAGGTTTCGATCGACCGCCGAGCAGACAAAGACCATGAGCAACCGCCTTACCCAGATCACCACCCGCACCGGCGACGACGGCAGCACCGGACTCGGCGACGGCACGCGCACGCGCAAGGACGCGCTGCGCGTGGCTGCGATGGGCGATGTCGACGAGCTGAACTCCAGCCTTGGCGTGCTGCTCGCCGAGCCGTTGCCCGACGACGTGCGCGAACTGCTCGTCACGGTGCAGCACGAGCTGTTCAACCTCGGCGGCGAGCTGTCCATCCCAGGCTACGAACTGCTCAAGGCCGACGCGGTGGCGCGGCTGGACGAGGCGCTGGGGCACTACAACGCGCAGCTGCCGCGCCTGAAGGAGTTCATCCTGCCGGCCGGCACGCGCAGCGCCGCGCTGGCGCACGTCGGCCGCACGGTGGCGCGGCGTGCCGAGCGGGCGGTGGTGGCGCTGGCTGCCGCGGAGCCGGTGAACGCCGCGCCGCGCCAGTATCTCAACCGCCTGTCGGACCTGATGTTCGTGCTGGCGCGCGTGCTCAACCGCGCCAATCTCGACGGCCTGGGCGGGGACGACGTCTACTGGCGGTCGGAGAAGCTGGCGCGCGGCGGCGACTGACCCCGGCCGAAGTCGCCCGCGCGGGCCGGACCACGGCGCGCGCCAGCCCTCAGTTCCAGACGACCGGCTTGCGCTGACCGACCCAGCGGTCGTAGTTCTTCGCGAACATGTCCTCGATGCGGTTGCGCTTGACCTTGAAGGTCGGCGTGATGAGGTCGTTGTCGACCGTCCACGATTCGACCGTGATGACCAGGCAGTCGAGCTGCTCGTGCGGGTCCAGCGTCGCGTTGACATGCTTCAGGTGCTCGGCCAGCGAGGTCTCGAGCTCGGCCTTGCCGCCGTTCGCAACCTGCTTCTGCGCCTCCTCGTTGAGCATCAGCAGCGCCAGCGGCTGCCCCAGATTGGCGCCGGTCACGCAGCAGGCCTCCACGGACACGTGCATCACCAGCTTGTCCTCGATCGGCGCCGGGGCCACGTACTTGCCCTTGCTGGTCTTGAACAGGTCCTTCACGCGGCCGGTGATCTTCAGCCGGCCCTGGGCGTCGGTGCTGCCCTTGTCGCCGGTCTTCAGCCAGCCGTCGTCGGTGAAGGCGTCCTTCGACAGCTCGGGCTGCTTGTAGTAGCCCAGCATGTTCCACGGGGCCTTGATCTGGATCTCGCCGCTGGCCGGGGCGATCCGGCACTGCACCGCGTCGTAGGGCAGGCCGACGGTGCCGAAGTCGGCCGGCGCGCCGGTCGTGATGTGGCTGGCGCCGATGTTCTCGGTCATGCCATAGCCCTCGGCCACCCGCAGGCCGAGCCGCGCGTACCACTGCAGCAGCTCCACCGGCATCGGCGCCGCACCACCCGCGGCGAAGATGCACTGGTCCAGGCCGAGCGCGCCCAGCACCTTCTTCTTGACGATGCCGCTCAGGATGGGCAGCTTGAGGAACAGGTCCAGCTTCTTCTGCGGCATCTTGTGGTTGACGCCCTGCTGGAACTTGACCCACAGGCGCGGCACCGAGAAGAACACCGTCGGACGTGCACGTTGCAGGTCGGCGGTGAAGGTGTCCAGGCTCTCGGCGAAGTACACCCGCATGCCGGTGGCCAGTTGGCCGTGCTCGACGAGCGCGCGCTCGACGACGTGCGACAGCGGCAGGTACGACAGCATGCGCGACTCGTGGTTCAGCGGGATGCGCTTCAGCCCGTCGGTCACGGCGGCCATGAAGTTGCCGAAGGTGTGCATCACGCCCTTGGGTGCGCCGGTGGTGCCCGAGGTGTACATGATGGTCGACAGGTCGTCGGCGGGTCGCGTGGGCAGCTCGGGCAATGGCTTGACGCCGCCGATCAGGTCGTCCCAGCCGGGATAGCTCTTCTTCGCGGCGTCAGGCGACAGCGGGTGGCTGATGCAGGGCAGGCCCTCGGGCACGCCGGGCTTCATGTGGTCCCAGCCGTCGAGCTTGCCGACGAACAGCAGCTTCGCCCCGCTGTGCTCGAGGATCTGGCGGATGGTGCCGGCTGCCAGCGTCGGGTACAGCGGCACCGAGACGCCGCCTGCCATCCAGATGGCGTAGTCGGTCATCATCCAGTGCGCGGTGTTCTTCGACAGCAGCGCGACGCGGTCGCCGGGCTTGATGCCCTGCGCCTTCAGGTGGGCCGCCATGCGGCTCGACTGGTCGAGCACCTGTGACCAGGTGTAGTCGGCGATCGGACCGCCGCCGAGCGGCTGCGTGAAGGCGATGCGATCGGGCTCGGTCTTGGCCCAGTGGTACAGGCGCTGCAGCGGCAGCTGATCGGCGGGGACGGAGGCGGACATGGTTTGTGCTCGAGGTGGAACCTGCCCGGTAGGTTAGCCGCGGTCCGACGCCGGCGCCATCAGGGGGAGCACCGCCCACCAAGGTGGGCCGGCGGCGCCGGTGGCCGGCGCGCGCGGTCAGGCGCGACCGTGCGCCAGCGCCTCGTCGATCTGCTCCTGCACCTGGCGCATGCAGCGCAGCACCAGCACGACGTCCAGGTCGGCCTGCGGGGCCAGGGCATTGGCGCTTTCGTCGATCTGATCGGGCGCCATGGTCAGCCGGTGCAGCAGGGCCGACAGGGCCGCGATCTGCCGCCGCGACGGCGGCAGCGACGGCGGCATCAGGGGCGGCTCGCCGGTGTCGGCCTGCAGCGCCACGTGGTGGCGCACGCTGGCCACCGCGCTCGCCGCCAGGCCCCAGCTCTCGCACAGCGCGGCGCCGAGGGCGTCGTGGCTGACGCCGAAGCCGGTGCGCTCGAGCGCCGCCAGGCTGCTGTCGTCGGTGGCTGCACGCAGCATCGAGCGGTAGTGGTCGGGCGCGTGGCGGAACAGGACCGCCTTGCCGCACTCCTCGAACAGGCCGGCCGAGTGCGCAGCCCAGGCGTCGAGCCCGAGCCTGGCGGCGACGCGTCCCATCAGCAGCCCGCGGCGGCCGGCGCGGTGCCACAGCGGCTCGAGCTCCGCCGCGGGCGGGAAGGCCGCGCGCAGACCGAGCTCGAAGGTGATCGCGGACACCTCGCGCATGCCCAGGTAGGTGATCGCCTGCTGCACCGTCTGCACCCGGCCCTTGAGTCCGTAGAGCGACGAGTTGACGGCCTTCAGCACCGCGGCGGCCAGCGCCATGTCGGTCTCGATCAGTTCCGCGGCCGCCTGCAGGTTGATGTCGTCCTCGGCCAGCAGCAAGGACAGCTTGACCAGCGCCTCGGGCTGGGCGGGGATGTCGATCTCGAGGCTGCGCAGTTCGGGGTTGACGGACATGGGCGTGGCCTGCCGGCAGGCAAGGCGGGGGTCGGATGGCGGACCGGGTCATGCTAGGCCGGGCGCGTCGCCGGCAAGCCCGCAGTAGCGCCGTGATGGCGACGCTGTTCCTCGGGCGGCGCCGGCTGGCGGGCCGCTCCGACGCGGCGATGCTGGCGAGCGGCAGTGCAGGCTGGGCGGCGCCGCGCATGGGCACCGCGCACGAAAAAAGGGCGCCCGATCGGGGCGCCCTTCTGGGGCTTTGCACACGGTCCGTGCCATTGGGCAGCGCCGGGATCCGGCCGGCCACCGCGGCCGGGCTGGCCGCCCGTCGTTGCGGTCGCGTAGGCGGCACGGCCCGACAAGGACCTGTGCTGCGTCGCTTCCTGTCTGTCTGTCTCCTCAGGCTCCCGGTTGTCGCCGGACACGGCGGTCCGGCGCAACGAGTGCGCGGACTCTAGAGCCCGGCGCACGCGCCGTCATCGGGACTTTCCCCCCGCAGCCGGCTCGCGCAGCCACTCTGCCGCGCGCTCGGCGATCATCAGCGTCGGTGCGTTCGTGTTGCCGCTCGTGATCGTCGGCATCACGCTGGCGTCGGCCACCCGCAGCCCCTGAACGCCGCGCACGCGCAGCCGGGCGTCGACCACGGCGTGCGGGTCGTCGGCCCGGCCCATGCGGCAGGTGCCCACCGGGTGGAAGATGGTGGTGCCGATGTCGCCGGCGAGCCGGGCCAGGTCCTCGTCGCTCTGGTACTGAACGCCGGGCTTGACCTCGCGCGGGCGGTACGGCGCCAGCGCCGGCATGCCCGCGATGCGCCGCGTCAGGCGCAGCGAGTCGGCCGCCACCGTGCGGTCCTCCGGCGTGGACAGGTAGCACGGCTCGATCGCCGGCGCGTCCTCGGGCCGCCGCGTCTTCAGGTGCACGCGGCCGCGCGCCGTCGGGTTCAGGTTGCACACGCTGGCGGTGAAGGCGTTGAAGTCGTGCAGCGGATCGCCGAAGGCGTCCAGCGACAGCGGCTGGACGTGGTATTCGACGTTCGGCCAGCGCTGCGTCGGCGACGAACGCGTGAAGCAGCCCAGCTGCGACGGCGCCATGCTCATCGGGCCGCTGCGGTGCAGCAGGTATTCCAGCCCGATGCGCGCCTTGCCCCACAGGCTGCCGGCCATGGTGTTGAGTGTCGGCACGCCCTCGACGGCGAACACGGCACGGATCTGGAGATGGTCCTGCAGGTTCTCTCCGACACCGGCCAGCTCATGGCGTGGCTGGATGCCCAGCGAGTGCAAGCGCTCACCTTGGCCGATACCCGAGAGCTCGAGCAGCTGAGGCGTGCCGATCGCACCGGCCGCCAGCACGACCTCGCGCGCGGCGCGGATCTCGTGCGCTGCGCCCCCCTGCCGGCACTCGACCCCGGTCACGCGCAGGGTCGGGCCCTCGCCGTCCAGGCACAAGTGCGTGACCTGCACACCCGTTCGAACGACGAGGTTCGAGCGCCCCGCCGCTGGCTGCAGGAAGGCCTTGGACGCGTTCCAGCGCACGCCACGGCGCTGGTTGACCTCGAAGTAGCCGACGCCCTCGTTGTCGCCGCGGTTGAAGTCGTCGGTGGCCGGGATGCCGGCCTCCTGGGCCGCGGTCGCGAAGGCGTCCAGCACCTGCCACGACAGCCGCTGCCGCTCGACGCGCCACTCGCGGCCGTGGCCGTGGCGGTCGTCGCCGCCGCGCCAGTGGTCCTCGTGGCGCATGAAGTAGGGCAGGCTCGCCTCCCAGCGCCAGGCCGCGTCGCCGCAGGCCTCGGCCCACGCATCGTAGTCACGCGCCTGGCCGCGCATGTAGATCATGCCGTTGATGCTGGAGCAGCCGCCGAGCACCTTGCCGCGGGGGTAGCGCAGCGTGCGTCCGTTGAGTCCTGGGTCGGGTTCGGTGAAGTACAGCCAGTCGGTGCGCGGGTTGCCGATGCAGTAGAGGTAGCCGACCGGGATGTGGATCCAGTGGTAGTCGTCCTTGCCGCCGGCCTCGAGCAGCAGCACGCGCAGCGACGGATCGGCACTGAGCCGGTTGGCCAGCAGGCAGCCGGCGGTGCCGGCGCCGACGATGACGAAATCGAAGGTCTCCATCAGGCGGCTCCGTGCATACGGTCGGCGTGCGGCGGCGCATCGGGCGCGGCTCCGGTCCGCCAGCCGGCGGCCAGTCGCCGCACGATGGCTGCCGCGGAGCCTGGCTGCGCCAGCGCCACCGCCTGGCCTGCCCACAGCGACAGGGCGTCGGCCTGGCCGGCGGCGGCGGCGGCCTGGCGCAGCGGACGCGTCATCGCGTTCGGGATCGGGAAGTCGGGCAGATCGCCGCGCGCCACCAGGGCCTCCGTCTCGCGCGTGAACCGGTTCGCCAGCCCGCGCGCCCAGCGCCCGGAGAAGGCGCGCGTCAGCACCGTGTCGTGCGCCGCACCGGCCTGCAGCGCGGCTCGGTAGGCCGGCGACAACGGGCATTCGTCGGCGAGCAGGAAGGCGGTGCCGACGGCCACCGCCGCCGCACCCAGCGCCTGCGCCGCCGCCACGCCGCGGGCGTCGGCGATGCCGCCGGCGGCAATCACCGGCAGAGCCACCGCGTCGACTACCTGCGGCACCAGCGCCAGTGTGCCGACGAGGCCGGCCTCGCGTCCACCGAGGAAGCTGCCGCGGTGCGCTCCCGCCTCGGCGCCCTCCGCGACGAGCGCGTCGCAGCCGCTGTCGTGCAGCGCCAGCGCCTCGGGCACGTTGGTGGCCGTGCCGACGACGAAGGCGCCGTCGGCGTGCAGCGCCGCCACGCGCGGCGCGCCCGGGTCGCCGAAGGTGAAGCCGACCACCGGCACGCGGCGCTCGCGCACGACGGCGAGCTGGGCCTCGAAGTCCTCCTCGACACGCATCGGCAGCGCCGGCGCGGGCAGACCGAGCGCGGCGTGGAACGGCGCCAGCGCGGTCGCGAAGGCGGTCTCGCGCGCCGGGCTGCGCCGCCAGCGCTGGGGGCATAACAGGTTGACTCCGAACGGGCGGTCGGTGCGGGCGCGGATCTCGTCGATCACCGCGACCAGCCGCTCGGGCGACAGGTAGGCCCCACCGAGCCAGCCGAACCCGCCTGCCTCGGCCACCGCGGCGACCAGCGGCGCGCACGCCGCCTCGCCGCCCATCGGCGCCAGCCACACGGGGGTCGTCATCGACAGCCGGCGCCACAAGGCGGCCGCAGGCGTTCGGTCGTCGCTCGGGCCGGTCATGTCGCGCATGCTACGGGCCGCCCCGGGCCGGTCCGGGAGTGCGGGGTGCGGGTTTTCCCGGGGGCGGCAAAACAACAAATCTCGCTTGACAGCTTTGCAAGTGGCGCCTAGGCGACCACATAATCGTCGGGCCTGTGTCTGGATGCCGCACCTTTCGCCTCAACAAGGGTCTCGCAGGGTCGAAGCTCCGCATGGTTTTCCGTTCTCTTTTTGTGTAAGGGCTTCCCCGTGGGAAACAAACTCTACGTCGGCAACCTGGCCTATTCGGTCCGCGACGATTCTCTTCAGCAGGCCTTCGCGGCCTTCGGTACCGTCAACTCCGCCAAGGTCATGATGGACCGTGACACCGGCCGCTCCAAAGGCTTCGGCTTCGTCGAGATGGGCTCGGACGCCGAGGCGCAGGCCGCCATCAACGGCATGAACGGCCAGGCGCTGGAAGGCCGCAACATCGTCGTCAACGAGGCGCGTCCGCGCGAGGAGCGCCCGGGTGGCTTCGGCGGCGGCGGCGGCAGCCGCGGCGGCTACGGCGGTGGTGGCGGTGGTGGCTACGGCGGCGGTGGCGGTGGCGGCGGTGGGGGGGGTGGGGGAGGCGGCAGCCCCTACGGCGGCGGCGGTGGCGGCGGTGGCCGCAGCCCCTACGGTGGTGGTGGCGGCGGCGGTGGCCGCGGCGGCTATGGCGGCAGTGGCGGCGGTGGCGGTGGCCGCGGCGGCTACGGCGGTGGCAACGGCTACTGACCGTTCCCCGCAGAATGATGCAAGGAAGAACCCCGGCCCCGGCCGGGGTTCTTCGTTACCGGGGCCGCGGTGGCGCGGCACGGCCGCCCGGGTCGTGCGGTCGGCCTAGTAGCGATCGGGCCGCAGCACCAGGACCTCGCTGAAGTGCAGCGCGACGCCGAAGTGAGGCGCGTACTCGTCCATCACGCGCCGCGCGATGGCATCGGCCACCGCCTCATCGCAGATCAGCCGCAGCTCGATGGTGCGGTCGGCCTCCCAGCCGCCCTCCCGCACGTCCTCCAAGCCGGCGGCGCGCACGTCGGTCACCGTCCAGCGCTGTGCGCCCAGGCCCCGCGCCAGCGCGACGAGGCGCTTTTCCAGCGCCGCTTCGGTGACGATCACGAGCAGGGTCTTCCGATGCTTGACGATCATGCGGTGTTCCTCATGGCGCCAGGCGGCGCGCGAGCTCGATGTACAGCGGGATCCCGACGACGATGTTGAATGGGAAGGTCACCCCCAGCGACACCGTGATCGACAGCGCCGCATTGGCCTGCGGCACGGCGATGCGCATCGCCGTCGGCGCCGCGATGTAGCTCGCGCTCGCGGCCAGCGTGGCGAGCAGCGCGACGCCGCCGGTGCTCAGCCCGAGCAGCCAGCCGGTGGCCGCGCCCAGCAGCGCCAGCAGCGGCGGCACGCCCAGGCCGATGCCCAGCACGACGGCGCCGAAGCGCCGCACCTCCGACAGGCGCCCGCCGGCGACCAGGCCGAGCTCCAGCAGGAACAGCGCCAGCACGCCCTTGAACGGGTCGAGGAAGACGGCGGCGATCGGCGCCACGCCCTGGTCGCCGGCCACGGCGCCGATCGCGATGCCGCCCAGCAGCAGCAGCACGCTCTTGCCGAACAGCACCTCGTGCACCAGCGTGCCCCAGCCCGATTCGGCGGCGGGCCGGCGTGCGCCGGCCGCGTCGGTGCGCAGCGCGCGCCGCGCCAGCAGCACGCCGGCGATCAGCCCCGGCGCCTCCATCACCGCGACCCACAGCGCAGCGTGGCTCTCGGCTGGCAGCCCGGCGCGCGCGACCGCCGCGCTGGCGACGGCGAAGGTGACCACGCTGACCGATCCGTAGTGCGCCCCGAGCGCCGCCGCGTCCACCCCCGGCAGCCGCAGCGCGCGCAGCAGCGGATAGAGCAGGAACGGGATGGCAAAGCCGAGCGCCATGCAGGCCAGCACCTCGGGCGCCAGCGTGGCCAGCGGCTGGCGGCTCAATTCCAGCCCGCCCTTCAAACCGATGGCCAGCAGCAGGTAGATCGACAGCGTCTCGTACAGCGCCTCCGGCAGCCGCAGGTCGCTGCCGACGAGGCGGGCGAAGATGCCGAGCAGGAAGAACAGGATGACGACGTCGATCACGGCGATTCGGCGTGGGCGTGGGCGGGCGCGTGGATCGCAGCGCCCGGACGGTGTTCAGGCATCGCCGGCCCTGGGAGGCGCCACGTCCTGGCGGCGGTCGGTCGGCTTTGCGCGCCGGGGCTTGCGGCCGCGGCCGGCGAACAGGCGGTCGAACAGCCAGTTCGGCAGCCCGCGCAGCAGCTTGGCGACGATGGCCATCTGCCACGGGATGACGCGGTAGCTGTCGCCGGTCGCGATCGCGCGTGCGGCCCGCGTGGCGAAGGCCCGCGGCGTCAGCAAAAAGGGCATCGGGTAGGGGTTCTTCGACGTCAGCGGTGTCGCGATGTAGCCCGGCAGCAGCGTCACCACGCGCACACCGAACGGCCGGCACTCGCCGCGCAGGCTCTCGCAGTAGGCGACCACCGCGGCCTTGCTGGCGCAGTAGGCGCCGTGGCCCGGCATGCCGCGGATCGCCGCCACGCTGGCCACGCCGACCAGGGTACCGCGGCGCTGCTCGCGCATCGCCGCCACGAAAGGGTGGAAGGTCGCCGCCACGCCGAGCACGTTGGTTGCCAGCGTGTCGCGCATGACGTCCAGATCGTCGCGCTCGGCGGTGTCCATGCCGACGCTGACACCGGCGTTCGCGATCACGACCTCGGGCAGGCCTTGCGCTGCCAGGCAGGCGCGACCGGCGGCATCAATCTCGTCCGGCGACGCGACGTCGGCGCGGTAGACGGCCCAGCGCGCAGGGTCGAGGCCCTGCGCCGCCGCCCAGGCCTGCACGGCGTCGATCCGGCGCGCGACCAGCGCCAGCCGCCAGCCGGCGGCCGCGTACTCGGTCGCCAAGGCCTGGCCGATGCCGCTGGACGCGCCGGTGATGAACACCAGCGGCGACGCTGCCGGGGCCGTGGCGGTGCTCACAACGCGACCCTCGCGCTGACGCGCTCCGGTGCGAGCGCATTGGAGCGGCCATGCGCGCTCACCGCGAGGCCCCTTGCAGCACCGCGCGCACCGGGCCGGCGAAGCGCAGCAGCCCGCGCTCGCGCTCGTAGACCAGACCGGCGGCGCTCAGCCGTTGCGTGCCGTGCAGCACCTGCACCGGCTGGTCGGTGCGCACGATGCCCTCGGCCAGCAAGGCCTCGAGGAACTCGCTCTTCACCTCGATGGCTCCGCCCCGGTCGTCGGTGCCGAGCAGCTCGGCGCCACCCTCGAGCTGGACCCGGCTGCCGTCGCCGTTGCTGACGGCGCGGCGCGCGGTCGCCGTGGTCAGGCGGCCGTCGGGCGACCAGGCCCGCAGGTCGACCTGGTCGACCTCGATGCGCTCGGCCGTGCCGGTGCCGGCGGCGTAGTGGCGCAGCTCGCGGCCCTCGAGCTGCAGCCGAAGCTGGCCGTCGGCGCCGAAGCGCTGGACGACGAAGCGTTGCATCGTGTAGTCCGGCGCGGTGCGCTGAAGGGTCGCGGGCCGCTCGGTCGGCACCCCCGGGGCATTGCGCACCAGCCACCAGCTCGCCAACGCGAGCGTTCCCATCAGCAGCAGCGGCAGGTAGCTGCCCAGCGCCTCGCGCAGCCGGAGGTGCCACGGCAGCACCGGCCGTGGCGGCCCGGGCGGGCGACCGCCACCGATCGAGATCGGGACCTCGGGCAGATCGGGCAGGTGCAGTTCGGCCGGCATGGTCGGGGTGGGCGTCGCGCGGGCCTGCGGCGGCGTTCAGGCGCCGTCCAGCGTGCGCATGTGACCGTGCAGCAGGCTGGCGTAGCGGCCGCTGGCCATCAGCAGCAGGTCGCAGAACTCGCGCGCGGCACCGTGGCCGCCCGTCGCCTGCGTGACGTGATCAGCCACCGCCCGGACCTCCGCGTGCGCGTTCGCCGGCGCGCAGGCGAAGGCCGCGCGCATGAGCAGCGGCAGGTCCGGCCAGTCGTCGCCGATCGCCGCCGTCTCGTCCCAGCCGACGCCCAGGGCATCCAGCAGCCCCTGCGCCGCGGCCAGCTTGTCGGCCGCCCCGTAGACGGCATGCGCCAGTCCGAGGTCGGCGACGCGGCGGCGCACCGCGGCCGAGTCGCGCCCGGTCACCACGACCGGCTCGATGCCGGCGGCGGCCAGCAGCTTCAGCCCGTGGCCGTCGAGCGTGGAGAAGGCCTTCACCGTCTCGCCGTGCTCGCCGATGATGATCCGGCCGTCGGTCAGCACGCCGTCGACGTCGAACAGTGCGACGCGCACGCCCAGGCCGCGGCCCTGGGCCGCCAGCAGCAGTTCGGGCGGGAAGCGCAGTGCCAGGCCGGTGGGCTCGCGCATCAGATCACCTTCGCCCGCATCAGGTCGTTGGAGTTCAGCGCGCCGACGAGCCGCCCTCCGGCGTCGACCACCAGCACGCTGGTGACGCGGTGACGCTCCATCACACCGGCGGCGTCGACCGCCAGCGCATCGGCCGGCACCAGCTTCGGCCGCGGATGCATGACCTCGGCGGCGGTCAGCGCGCGCAGGTCGACGCCGCGCTCGATGAGCCGGCGCAGGTCGCCGTCGGTGAAGATGCCCAGCGGCCGGCCGTCGGCGTCGACGACGGCGGCGAAGCCCAGACCCTTGCGCGTCATCTCCTGCAGCAGCGCGCCGAACACCGCATCCGGCGCCACGCGC
>CAZQPN010000039.1:0-12256 GCA_964595215.1 uncultured Rubrivivax sp.
GCTTTGGGAGCAGTGGGTCGCACGTTCGAATCGTGTCACCCCGACCAACCGACCGTCGATGCACGTCCGCAGTCAGTGAGAGACAGGCGTGTCGCTGCGGTGCAGGCTGGATCGCCCTCCATCTGGCGGTGCGACGGCGAGCCTTGCTTCAGGCGGCGATCACGGGCGCCGGTTCGCCGATGTGGCCGATCGCCTGCGCGCTGATCGGGCGATGATCACGGAATGGATTCGCCGAAGATCCAGAGTCAATCGTTTCCGATCTTCCATGAGACCTCACGCCATGCCGCCCGATCCGACGTGTCCTGCTGGCGGGCGGCCGATCGGCTGCCGGAAGGGGACCCTCGCACGATGACGGCAACCCTGCACGCCCAGATCGGTGCCGTGCGGACTGCGCATCCGCCGCGCCTGCTGGTGGTGGACGATCAGCCGGTCAACATCCAGGCCTTGTTCCAGATCTTCCAGTCCGACCACCAGGTGTTGATGGCCACCGGTGGCGAACAGGCGCTGAAGCTGGCGGCGTCGCGCTTGCCGGACCTCGTGCTGCTCGACGTCGAGATGCCGGGCATGGACGGCCACGAGGTGTGCCGGCGCTTGCGGGCCGACGACCGGACCAAGGACATCCCGGTGATCTTCGTCACCGCGCACAGCGACGAGGCATCGGAGCTGAGCGGCCTGGAAAGCGGTGCCGTGGACTTCATCAGCAAGCCGGTCAATCCCACCATCGTGCGGGCGCGCGTCAGGACGCACCTCACGCTGAAGGCGCAGGCTGACCTGCTGCGCGAGTGGGTCTACATCGACGGTCTGACCGGTGTGCGCAACCGGCGCTGCTTCGATGACCGGCTGGCGCTCGAGTGGGCGCGCGCCGCGCGGGAGAACCAGCCCCTGAGCGTGATTCTCGCCGACGTCGACTTCTTCAAGCGGTACAACGACGCCTACGGCCACCAGCGCGGGGACGACTGCCTGCGCCAGGTGGCCGAGGCCATGCGGGCCGCCGCACTGCGACCGGGCGATCTGGTGGCGCGCTATGGCGGCGAGGAGTTCGTCTGCCTGCTGCCCAACACGCCGCTGGCCGGTGCGATGCACGCCGCCGAACGCATCGCCAACGCGGTCGACGCGCTGGCTATCGACCATGCGCGCTCGGACGTGTCGCCCTACGTCACCGTCAGTCTCGGCGTGTGCAGCGTGCAGCCGATGCCTGGTGGGGACCCCGCTGTGCTGGTCGGCGCCGCCGACAGGCAGCTCTACAGCGCAAAGTCGCAGGGCCGCCACCGGATCGTGGGCGCGCAGCTCTGACGCCCGCTCGCCCGCGACGCGCGGCAGACTTCGCCACCGCGACGACCCGTCCGCGTCCGCTCGCTCAGTTCGGCGCCGCCAGCGGCACGATCTTCGCGAGCGTCTGGCCGGCCGCCACCTGGTCTCCCGGTGCGACGGGCAGGGCCTCGATCCGCCCGTCGACGGGCGACACATGGAGGTGCTCCATCTTCATCGCCTCCAGCGTCACCAATGGCTGACCGGCGGCGACCGGCGCGCCGGCCGCCGCGTGCAGCGCGACGACACGGCCGCTCATCGACGCCCGCACCTGACCGTCGCCGTCGGCCTTGCCGGGCTGCCGTGCAGCGGCGAGCGACAGGTCCACGGCTTCGAAGGGCCGGCCCTGCCAGTGCATGCACAGGCGCGCGCCGTCGCGGGCCCAGACCACCGGTGAGTCGATGCCGTCCAGCGTCACGCGCCAGCCGGCGTCGGCATCGCCAGTCGCGGTCAGGTGCCACCGGTCATCGTCGATGTCGACACGGAAGCCCGCGCTGTCTTGTCGCGTCAGGGTTGCCGCCACCGGTCGGCCGTCCAGGACGAAGCGAAGCGGCTGCGGCAGTCGGTGCGCCAGCGCGTGGCCGACACCGCTTGCGTGCGGGTCGGCGCGGGTCAGGACCAGCAGCAGCGCGGCCACGGCAGCGACGGACGCGCCGGTGTCCGCCGGCAGCGCCGCGAGCGCGTCGGCGTGTTCGGCGACGAAGGCCGTCGTCGCGGCGCCGGCGGCGAACACCGGATGGGCCAGGCAGCGCGCCAGGAAGGCCTGGTTGGTCGTCACGCCCAGCGCGACCAGATCGGCCAGGCCGGCGGCGAGACGGCGCCGCGCCTCGTCTCGCGTCGGTCCGTGCGCGACCAGCTTGGCGAGCATCGAGTCATAGTGCGGCGTGATCTCGGTGCCGCACTCGAGCGCGTGCTCGACGCGCAGGCCGGCGGGTGGCTGCCAGCGCAGCAGGCGGCCCGTTTGCGGCAGGAACGCCTGCTGCGCGTCCTCGGCGCACAGGCGGACTTCGATCGCGTGGCCGTGCAGCCGCACGTCCTGCTGCGCCACCGGCAGCGGGTCGCCGGCGGCCACGCGCAATTGCAGCGCCACCAGGTCCAGCCCGGTGACCGCCTCCGTCACCGGGTGCTCGACCTGCAGCCGCGTGTTCATCTCCATGAAGTAGAAGTCGCCGGCTTCGTCGAGCAGGAACTCCAGCGTGCCCGCGCCTTCGACCCCGATCGTCTGCACCGCCTTCACGGCGGCCGCGCCCATGCGCTCGCGCAGGGCGGCGTCGACGGCGGGAGAGGGGGTCTCCTCGATCAGCTTCTGGTGTCTTCGCTGCACGGAGCAGTCGCGCTCGCCGAGATGGATCACCTGACCATGCCGGTCCGCGAAGACCTGGACCTCGACGTGCCGTGGCGCGACGACTGCGCGTTCGAGCAGCACCGTCGCGTCGCCGAAGGCGCTCGCCGCCTCCCGCCGCGCCGCCGCCAGCGCGGCCGCGAATGCGTCCGCCGAGGCGACCCGCCGCAGCCCGCGCCCGCCGCCGCCGGCCGTCGCCTTGACCATCAGCGGGTAACCGATGCGCGCCGCCTCGGCGGCGAGCCGGGCATCGTCCTGGTCGCCGCCGGCGTAGCCCGGCAGGCAGGGCAGCCCGGCGGCGGCCATGCGGCGCTTGGCCTCGGCCTTGTTCCCCATCGCCGCGATCGCCTCCGGCGACGGGCCGACGAAGACCAGCCCGGCGTCGCGGCAGGCGGCGGCGAAGGCGGCGTTCTCGGCCAGGAAGCCGTAGCCCGGGTGCACGGCGTCGGCGTCGCTGCGGCGTGCGGCGCCGATCAGGGCGTCGATGCGCAGGTAGGACGATGCCGGCAAGGCGTCGCCGATGCAAAGGGCCTGGTCGGCGTCGCGCACGTGGCGCGCGCCCGCGTCCACCGTCGAGTACACGGCCACCGTGCGCAACCCGAGCGCGCGTGCGCTGCGGATGATGCGGCATGCGATCTCGCCGCGGTTGGCGATCAGGACCTTGCTGAAGGGCGTCGGTCGGAGCGCGGCGCGAGGCATGGCGGCAGCGGGCTGGCGCGCTCAGGGCCGTGCGACGGCGAACTGGACCGGCCGCGGCCGGCGCGCCTGCGCCTCGCGGCAGATCGCGAACGCCTCGGCCAGCACGGTTCGCGTGTCGCGCGGGTCGATGACGCCGTCGTCGAGCAGCCGGGCGCTGGTCGCGAAGACGCTGGCCTGGCTGTCGAAGCGCTCGACGATCTCCCGCCGCAGCGCGTCGATGCGGGCCTCGTCGACCTGACCGGTCTTGCGCCGCATCGCCGCGGCGGACACGATGGCCATCGTCTCGGCCGCCTGTTCGCCGCCCATCACCGCGGTGCGTGCGTTCGGCCAGCTGAAGCACAGGCGCGGATGGAATCCGCGTCCGCACATGCCGTAGTTGCCGGCGCCGTAGGAGGCGCCGCAGTGGATCGTCACCTGCGGCACGGTGGCGTTGGTCACGGCCTGGATCATCTTCGAGCCGTGCTTGATGATCCCGCCTTCCTCCAGCGCGCGGCCGACCATGTAGCCGGTCGTGTGCTGCAGGTACAGGAGCGGCGTGCCGCTCTGGCAGCAGGCCTGGATGAAGTGGGTGGCCTTGTTGGCGCCGGCGATGTCGATCGGCCCGTTGTTGGTGATGACGCCGACCGGCCAGCCCTCGATGCGCAGGTGGCCGCAGACGGTGGCCGGGCCGTAGTGGCGGCCGACCTCGAGGAAGGCCGAGCCGTCGGCGATGCGCGCGATGACCTCGCGCATGTCGACCGGGCGCTTCAGGTCGGTCGGCATCAGCCCGAGCAGCTCCTCGGCGTCGTGCCGCGGCGGGTCGAACTCCGGCGTCGCGGCCGGCGGCGTGTCCCGGTCCCAGCCCAGGCTGGCGACGATCTCGCGCGCCAGCCGGATGGCGTCGCGGTCGTCCTCGGCCAAGTGGTCGCCCAGGCCGGAGACATGGGTGTGCATGACGGCGCCGCCGAGCTCCTCCTCGGTCGCGACCTCGCCGGTGGCGGCCTTGAGCAGCGGCGGGCCGGCGAGGAAGGCGCGCGAGCGGTCGCGCACCAGCACGATGTGATCCGACAGCCCGGTCTGGTAGGCGCCGCCGGCGGTGGACGAGCCGTGCGTGACGGTGACGACCGGCAGCCCGGCGGCCGACAGCCGCGCCAGGTTGCGGAAGGTGCTGCCGCCGCGGATGAAGTCCTCCACCCGGTAGCTCAGCAGGTTGGCGCCGGCGCTCTCGACCAGTTGCAGATAGGGCAGCCGGTTCTCGAGCGCCAGTTCCTGCACGCGCAGCAGCTTGTCCAGTCCCATCGGCTGCAGCGCGCCGGCGTCGATGCCGCTGTCCGAGGCCAGCACCATGCAGCGCACGCCGCTGACGAAGCCGATGCCGGCAATCAGCCCGCCGCCCGGCACGCTGCGCTCCAGGTCGTCCGTGTCCAGGCCCAGGCCGGCGAGCGTGCACAGCTCGAGAAAGGGCGCGTCCGGATCGAGCAGCAGCGCCAGCCGCTCGCGCGGCAGCAGCTGGCCGCGCCGCTCGAAGCGCGCACGCGCCGCCGCCGAGGCGTCACGGGCGCGCTGCTCGGCGGCCTGTACGCGGCCGAGCAGGGCCAGCATGTGCTGCCGGTTGGCCTGGAAGGCCTCGCTGGCGGCGGAGACGGTGGACTCGATCGGGGTCATCGGGGCGACGGGCGCCCTCGGCGGGCGATGGGGAGCGACGGTGCAGGCCTCGGCTCGACGGCCGCAGACGGCAGCCTAGGCGCCCGCGCGTCCGGCGTCTTGCGGCAACTGGCTGGCCAACGCCGATCGCACGCCCGGTAGACCCAGGCAGCCGGTCGGCGCAAGCCGGCGCACCTCGCGCTGGGCTAGGCTCGCGCCTGTCGGGCCGCCGAGCGGCAGACCGGCTGCGGGCGCGGCGCCCCGGCCGGCCCGGCGACACAACCGGAGGCAAGGACATGACGACCCCCCATCGGGGCCCGGCGGCGGACCGGACGGTGCGCATCGGCGGCGCATCGGGCTTCTGGGGCGACAGCAGCGTCGCCGCGCCGCAGCTCGTGCGCTCGGGCATGGTCGACTACCTCGTGTTCGACTACCTGGCCGAGACGACGATGGCGATCCTGGCCGCCGCGCGGCGCAAGCGGCCGGAGCTGGGCTACGCGACCGACTTCGTCGACGTCGCGATGCGCGCGGTGCTGCCCGAGGTGATGGCGCGCGGCATCAAGGTCGTGTCCAACGCCGGCGGCATCCACCCGCAGGGCTGCGCCGACGCGCTGCAGGCGCTGGCCGCGACGATGGGGCTGGCGCCGCGCATCGCCTTCGTCGAGGGCGACGACGTGAGTGCGCTGCTGCCATCGCTGCGCGAGCGCGGGGTGTGCGATCTCGACGGCGGTCGGCCGCTGCCGGCGCAGCTGCTGTCGGCCAACGCCTACCTCGGCGCCTGGCCGGTGGCGCGCGCGCTGGCCGAGGGCGCCGACATCGTGATCACCGGCCGCGGGGTCGACAGCGCGGTCACGCTCGGCCCGCTGCTGCACGCGTTCGGCTGGGCCGCCGACGACTGGAACGCGCTCGCCGGCGGCAGCCTGGCCGGCCACGTCATCGAATGCGGCTGCCAGGCCACCGGCGGCCTGCACACCGACTGGATGGACGTGCCCGACTGGGCCCACATCGGCTACCCGGTGATCGAGTGCCGCGCCGACGGCAGCTTCGAGCTCACCAAGCCCCCGGGCACCGGCGGCGTCGTGCGGCGCGCGGCGGTGGCCGAGCAGTTGCTCTACGAGATCGGCGACCCGGGCGCCTACCTGCTGCCCGACGTGACCTGCGACTTCCGTCAGGTCCGCATCGAGCAGGTCGGCCCGGAGCGGGTGCGGATCAGCGGCGCCCGCGGGCGCGCCCCGGGCGCGCGCTACAAGGTCACGGCCACGGTGATGGACGGCTGGCGTTGCACCGGCAGCCTGCTGATCGTCGGCATCGACGCTGCGGCCAAGGCCCGGCGCACCGGTGAGGCGATCGTCGAGCGGGTGCGCGCCCTGCTGCGCGAGCGCGGCCTGGCGGACTTCGACCGTGTGGCCGTCGAGCTGCTCGGCGCCGAGACGCTGTACGGCCCGCATGCACGTGCCGGCGGCGCGCGTGAAGTCATGCTGCGCGTCGTCGCGCAGCACGCCGACAAGGCTGCGCTCGAACTGTTCGCGCGCGAGATCGCACCGGCGGGCACGTCGTGGTCACCCGGCACGACGGGGCCCGGCACCGGCCGCCCACAGGTGTCGCCCCTGGTGCGCCCGCTGGCCTTCTTCGTCGACAAGGGCGAGGTGCCGGTGCAACTGCGCATCGGCGATGCCACATCGCCGGTCGAGATCCCGTCGCCGGCCTTGGCGGGCGCCAGCGCCGTCGAGCCGGCCCCACCGCTGCCGGTCGACGATCCTTTGCCGTGGGCCGATCCCGGAGGGCCGCAGGTCGAGGTGCCGCTGATCCGCCTGGCCTGGGCGCGCAGCGGCGACAAGGGCGACACGGCGAACATCGGAGTGATCGCCCGCCGGCCGGAGTGGCTGCCGCTGCTGTGGGCGCGTCTGACGCCCGAAGTCGTGGCCGGCCACTTCGCGCACCTGCTGACGGGCCGCGTCGAGCGCCACCATCTGCCCGGCATCGCGGCGATGAATCTCGTGCTGCACGGCGCGCTGGACGGTGGCGGACCGGTGTCGTCGCGAAACGATCCGCTCGGCAAGGGCCTGGCGCAGATGCTGCTCGACATGCCGGTCCGGGTGCCCGCCTCGCTCGGTCTTCAGGCCTGACGGCCATCCGAGGCCCGTCAGGACCGGTCGCCGGCCACGGCCGGCGTGTCGATGAGTCGCAGCCGGCGCGAGCCGGCGACGATGTCGCGCGGCTTCAGCCCGTAGACCTGCCGGATCGAGTGGCTGAAATGGGTGGCATCGGGATAGCCGGTGTCCAGCGCGACGTGAACCAGGCTGACGTCGCGCCGCACGTGCTGGAGCAGGCTGCGCGCACGCTTCCAGGCGCGCAGGCGGCGCAGTGGCGTGCCGACCTGGGCCGTGAACAGGTGGAGGAAGCGCGATGTCGACAGGCCGGCCGAGGTGGCGAGGTCGCCAGCGCTGTCCGGTGCCGCCGGGTTGCGCCGCAGCGCTTCCAGCGCCGCGGCGATGCGCGGGTCGAGCCGGCGCGGCGCCAGCGGGCGACCGAAGACGACGCAATCGAAGTCGACCTCGGACGGGGACGCGCCGAAGCCCGTGGCCCGCAGCAGCGCCTGGACGTCGCGCAGGCGTGTCGACAGCTCCGGCGCCGCGGCCAGCCCGCTCGCGCGGCACAGCGGCGGCGGCAGAGCCGCGCCGTCGACGGTCTCGGGCTCGACGCTCGCGACGATCACATGGCGCATGTCGCAGGCGACCTCGTGTGCCTCGTAGGGCTGCACCAGCGCCAGTTCGCCGGCCTGCCACGCGCCTCCGTCCAGGCGCAGCCGGATCGCGCCGTCGAGCGCGGCGTAGACGGTGATCGAGCCCAGGCGACGCACGCTGGGTGCGCCCAGCAGGCCGGCGTAGTACACCCGTTGCGGCGTCACCCACATCAGGCGCTGCGCGTGCAGCGCGGTGCGGTCGCCCGGCAGGGGCTGCGCGGCGGCGTCGATCCGCACCTGCACGCCGGTGCTCAGGCCATCGCCGGCGTCAGGCGTTCCGACGCGACGTAGTGCTGGCGGTACTCCTCGAACGGCATGCACTCGCGCGCCTCGAGGTCCACCTGCACGCGGCGCGACTCCTCGGCCCAGGCCTCGAACTGGGCCTGCGCATCGGCCGGCCAGGGCAGGGCGGCCAGCTCGGCGCCGGCCTCGGCCGAGCGGGCGCGCGCGAACGGGTTGAAGGCGTTGCCGTGGTCGGTCGCCATCTCGTGCAGCACGCGCGCCGACGGCAGCCGCGACGGCGACTCCAGCGCCGCGCGCGCCTGCGCGACGGCTGCCACGTGCTGGCGCGAGCCGACGGCCGCGTCGAGCGCCTGCGCGATCGGCAGGCACTCCTCGACCAGCGCCAGCCCCCACTCGCGCAGCCCGACGACACCGCCGTCGCAGCATTCGAGCATGACGTCGGGTTCGCGCCCCTGCGTCGCGGTGCGCTCCTGGTTGCGCGCCAGCGCGGCGATCTCGAGCGGGTTGTCCGGCGGGCTGTCGGCCAGCAGGCAGTGCAGCAGGAACACATCGACGAAGGCGAGCGTCGACCCTGACACGCCGATCGGCGAGAACGGGTCGAGGTCCAGGCAGCGCACCTCGACGTACTCGACCCCTCGTTCGCGCAGCGCGTGCAGAGGGCGCTCGCCCGGCCGGATCGCGCGCTTCGGGCGGATCGTGCCGTAGAACTCGTTCTCGATCTGCAGCAGGCTGGTGGCGAGCTGGTTGTACTCGCCGCCCGGGGTGCGGATGCCCATCGCCTCGTAGGGCGGGTGCGGCAGCGTCAGCGCGGTGTGCAGCGAACTGGCGTAGCTCTCCAGGCTGTTGTAGCTGACGGCCAGCGCCGCCTGGGCATCGCTCTGGTAGCCCAGCCGGCCCATGCGCAACGTCGTTGCGTGTGGCAGGCCGAGCGTCTGTGGCGCCAGCGATTGCAGGCCGTGCGGCCGGCCGGCGACGAAGCTCGCCGACACGGCCGGCGAGGCGCCGAACAGCGCCAGCAGCAGGAAGGCGCGACGGCGGAAGTTGCGGATCAGCGCGAAGTGGTCGTCGTTGTCCAGCCCCGGCAGCGACCAGTTGTAGTGCACGCCCGAGATCATCTGCATGCGCTTGCCGTAGCGGTGTCCCAGGCCGATGCGGTAGACGCTCTTGGCGCGCCCGCGGTTGCTGGTGCCGAAGCGCGCCACCGGGATGGTCTCGTCGGCCGGCAGCGTGCACGGAATGCTGGTGACCCAGAACAGCTCGTCGCCCAGGTTGCGCACGACGAACTGGTGCACCCGCGTCAGCTCGGCCAGGCAGCTGTCGATCGTGGGATGCACTCCGGTGATCAGCTCGAGCTGCGACTCGCTGAAGTCGGTCGTGATGTGCGGGTGCGTCAGCGACGCACCGAGCGCCGCCGGATGCGGCGTCAGAGCCAGCGTGCCGTCGGGGCGCACGCGCAGCCCTTCGCGCTCCACGCCGCGCCGGATGCCGGCCAGGCGGTCGTTGGGCCAGCGGGCGATGCGTTCGCGGAAGAGGTGAGGGTTGGGCGTCATCGGCGGGCCGCGGCGGTAGGGGTCTAGGGTGGCGCGCTCCCAGGGGCACGATGGCTCTATTGTGGTGCGCCGGCGCCGGGCGTGCGCGGTGGGGCCATCGGCGGCCGGCGTCCGTCTGCGCTTGCCGGCCGCGTCAGCCCGGCGGGTCGTCCGTGCGCCACGCCGGCAGCCGCCAGCCCGTGACCAGTGCCGATGCGCGCAGCGCGAACGACACGACCGCGGTCAGCAGCAGCACCGCCTCCGGCCCCGCCCCCAGCGCCGACGCCGCGACGCCGGCCCAGGCGCCGGCGAAGGCGCACAGCGCATACGGTCGGTGATCGCTGAAGGCCCTTGGGATCTCGTTGCAGACGATGTCGCGCAGGACCCCGCCGAACGCGGCCGTGACCACGCCCATCATCACCGATGGCAGCGGCGGCCATCCGGCGGCCAGCGCGATCTGCAATCCGCTGGCGGTGAACAGCCCGAGTCCGAGCGCGTCCGGCCACTGCATCGCGCGCTCGGTGGGCTCGATGTGGCGCGTGCGCATGAAGAGCATCGCACCGACGCCGAGCGCGATCACGGCCCACAGCCAGCCGTTGTGCTCGACCCAGAAGAAGGGCCGGCGCCCGATCAGCAGGTCGCGCAGCGTGCCGCCGCCGAAGGCGGCGAGGCCGGCGACGACGACGACGCCGACGGCGTCGAGCCGCTTGCGCGCGCCCTCGATCACGCCCGACAGTGCAAAAGCGGCGATGGCCAGCGCCTCGATCGCGAACTGGGCGGCGCTGAGCGTCCACCACGCGGGTGTGTTCATCGGGCGTCCTGGATCGGGCCGGCGCGGCGCGACGTGCGGCCGGATGGTACCGGTGTGGATGCGGCGGCGATCCCGCGCAGGTGGGTGCCGATGACGTCGCGGCCGACCGCGACAAGGTCGAAGGCGCCGGGCGCGAGCGTCCAGGCCTGGATCAGGCCGACCATCAGCAGGTTGATTCCGCGCGCCTCGAGCGCCACCCGGGCAGTCGGCCGCCCGGCGCGCTGCAGGCTGCGCTGCAGCGCGTCGAGGTGGTCGGCCATCGCCTGCAGGTGGCGCTCGCGCACGGCCGCCAGCTCGCCGACGTACTCGACCTTGTGGGTCGCGATCTCGAGCACCCGCCGCACCTGGGCGTCGCCGACGATGCGCTCCAGCGTGCCCACGAGTTGCTCCAGCAGCGTGCGCAGCACCGCCGCCGGCGCCTGCGGCGCGGTGTCGGCATCGGCCGCCGGCGGTTCCTCCAGTGGCAGGTGGGCGCGCTCCATCAGCGCGTTGAACAGATCGACCTTGTCCTTGAAGTGCCAGTAGACGGCACCGCGCGTGACGCCGGCGGCCTGCGCGATGGCCTGCAGCGAGGTGCGCGACACGCCCTGCGCGTCGAACAGGCGTTCGGCGGCATCGAGCAGGCTCTGGCGGGTGGCCAGCGCCTCGGCCTTGGTGCGGCGGGGCATGTGCGGCTTGGGTGTGAAAAATACATTCTAGGTTGTATGTATACTCCCGTGCCATCTGCGATTACGCTCGCCGCGTCGTCCGCGGATCGATGTACGCGCCGCGGTCACGTCGACCTGCGGCCGCCGGTGTGCCGTGCCGGCGCCGAACCGCCGCGAGCGCCTCGAGGATCCTCCGTGCCTGTCATGACCGCCCGACCCCTGCGAATCCTGCTGCCGCTGGCGGTACTCTGGCTCGCCGCCTGCGGCGGTGGTGCCCAGGCGCCGGCCGACGGCGCGGCGCCGCCGCCGCCGGTCGGCGTGATCGCCGTGCAGCCGCAGACGGTGAGCCTGCAGACCGAGCTGCCGGGCCGCGTCGAGGCGCTGCGCACGGCCCAGGTGCGGGCGCGCGTCAACGGGGTGGTGCAGCGCCGGCTGTTCCGCGAGGGCAGCGACGTCAAGGCGGGCCAGCCGCTGTTCGCCATCGACCCGGCGCCCTACCAGGCGGCGCTGGACAGCGCGCGCGCGGCGCAGATGAAGGCCGAGGCCGCTCTGGCACAGGCCACGCTGACGGCCGAGCGCTACCGGCCGCTGGCCGACGCGCGCGCGATCAGCGCGCAGGACATGGCCGACGCCGAGGCGGCGCGGCGCCTGGCCGAAGCCGACGTCGCCGCCGCGCGTGCGGCGCTGCAGACGGCGCGCATCAACCTCGGCTACGCGCAGGTGACGGCGCCGATCGCCGGGCGCGTCGGGCGCGCGCTCGTGACCGAGGGCGCGCTCGTCAGCGCCGCCGAGGCCACACCCCTGGCGGTGGTGCAGCAGGTCGGCAGCGTCTACGTCAACTTCACCCAGTCCAGCACCGAGTTGCTGCGACTGCGGCGGCTGGTCGGCCGCACAGACGGCGCCGCCCGTCCCGGGTCGGCGGCCGCCGGCAGCGCCGCGGTGCCGGTGCGCATCGTGCTGGCCGACGGCAGCGAGCTGGCGCAGCCGGGCCGGCTGCTGTTCAGCGACCTCGGCGTCGACGCCAGTTCGGGCCAGGTCACGCTGCGGGCCGAGGTGCCCAACCCGGACGGCCTGCTGCTGCCCGGCCAGTACGTGCGCGTCCGGCTGGCGCAGGCGACGCTGCCGCAGGCGGTGCGCGTGCCGCAGCAGGCGGTGACGCGCACCGAGCGGGGCGACAGCGTGCTCGTCGTCGGCGAGGGCAACCGCCCGGGGCCGCGCACGGTGCAGATCGCCGGCGCCGACGGCGCAGACTGGATTGTCACCGGCGGCCTGGCCGCCGGCGATCGCGTCATCGTCGACGGCTTCCAGAAG
>CAZQPN010000040.1:0-5491 GCA_964595215.1 uncultured Rubrivivax sp.
GATCGGCGCCAGCGCCGCCAGCGCGGCAAGCGCCGACACCGCAGCCACGCGTGCGCCGGTCAGCCCGGGCCGGCCCCCGGGCAGCCGCCCGGCGCTCATCCGCGCACCCGCTGCCCCGTGGCCCGCCGGTCGGTGCCCATGCGCGCGTCCGCCGCCGTCAGTCGGTGAGGGTGATGCGGCCGACCAGCCCGCGGCCGGCGACCGTGTGGCTGGCCGCCACCGAGCCGTCGCGGTTCAGCGCCGTCGGCACGTCGATGCTCAGCGGCGGAAGCTGGGTCCCGTCGGCGCGGCGCAGCGACAAGCCGGTCAGCGCGATGCCGACCTGGTAGGTGCCGCGCAGGTCGTAGATGCCGGTGAAGTCGTTGCTGAGCTGGTTGATCGCGAAGTTGACGATGTTGCCGAGCGGGAAGCTCGTCGGCACGCCGGCCGCGGTGTTGAAGGTGCCCGTGACGTTGCGCACACTGTTGCGGAAGTCGACCACGGCCTTCTTCGCACCATCGCTCGACACCCCGTAGACCTTGGCCGCGGCGGTCGTCGGCACGGTCAGCTTCAGCGTGTTGCCGATGCGCTGGATGCCGACGTTGTCGATGTACGCCAGGATGGTGCCCTGGCCGCCGGGCGTGGTCTCGGTGATCGACACCGCCGCCTTGACCGTCTGACCGGCCGTCGGTGCATACAGCGCGGCATTGGCCAGCGTGACCTCGAGCATCATCGGCTCGGGCAACGGCCAGGCCACGCGGATGCCCTCGGCCGACTCGAACTGCGAGAAGGTGTAGGCGGTGGCCGCACTGCCATAGACGAGACGGATCGTGTCGGCACCCAGTGCCACGTAGGGATCGACCTGCGCGGCCAGCGCCGCGCTCAGTGCCGCGCTGGCGTCTCCGGGCGCGGACGCCAGGGCGGCGACATTGCCGGCAACGAAGTCGGCGATCAGCGTGCTGGTCTGGGCCGATCGGACGACTTCGGTCAGCTCGCCGGCACCGGCGCCGAGGATCAGCTCAGACTGCAGCGCCAGCGCGGGGCCGGCGATCTGCGCCAGCGTCGACGCATTGACCGCCGAGGTGAAGGGATACAGGGCTGCGGCGGCGCCCGCAGCCGCCTCGACCAGCGCCGCGGCGACGACTGCGTCAATCGTGCCGCCGACCATCAGCGGCGCGCCGCTGGCCAGCGCATCTGCGAACGATTGAGCCACGGCGGCATACAGCGCTCGCGCCGATGCCGGGCTGTCCTGTCCGGACAGCGCGGCCATGACCTCCGCCGTCTTCTGGATCAGCTGCTGCACCGCGAGCGTACGGCGGAACAGGTCGGGATAGACCAGCGCGCCACCGCTGGTGGCGGCCGGGTCGGTGGTCAGCACGTTCGTCTCGGCCGCCAGCTCGAGCACGGTCAGCAGCCGCTCGGCGGCGAGCCCGTTGGCGATCAACGTGGTCAGCGGGGACACGACGGTGGACCCGGCTGGCGCCTTCAGCACACCGGTGAACGGCAGCCCGGTGTCGGCGTTGGTGCCGCCGGTCACGACGAGCGCATCCGTGCACGCGGGCGAGAAGCTGAACTGGCCGCTGGCGTTGGTGCCGGCGCCGCGCTCGCCGGCGTCCGACACGCCGTTGCCGTTGGCGTCGCACAGCACGGTGGCGAACTGCAGGTAGCCGTCGACGGCAACGCCGCTGCTGACGGTCACCGGTGGCGTGCTCGAATCGGGCGCCGTGCCGCCGCCGCCGCCGCAGGCGGCCAGCATGCTTGCGGCGACCGCGGCGGGGATCAGACGAAGGGTGAAGGACATGATGGCTTCCTAACTCGGGGGACGGATGCGGACGGGCGCCGGGCCGCGAGACGAACGGCCCGGCGCACGCCATCGGGCGGGGCAGGAAACCCCCTCGGCAAGCACTCTCCGTGAAGAGAAGTCATGCCGAGTGGCCATCCAGCCCGGTCCAGTCCGCGTCAGGGGGTACCGAACGCGATGTCGTCGAAGTAGTACGTCCCTGCCCAGGCGTCTCCGGCCGCCGCGACGTTGAAGAAGACGATCACCTTGTTGAAGGTCTGGGTCACGTCCAGAGGTGCCGTCGGTCCGCCTGTCACCGGCGGCGCCAGGCCCGGGTTTGCGAAGTTGAAGATCAAGGTCTCCCAGCCCGTGCCGACGGACACGGCATCGGTCTCCACCGTCTTGGTGGGGTCAGTGGCGTTTTCGACCTTCATGCGCACGCGCACGCCCGGTGCCGGACTGAAGAAGCGCATGCTCATGGTCGTGGCGCTGGCAGTGAACGGGATGGTGGCGATCGATTCGTTGGGGCCGGTCGAAACCACCGTGCCGCCGAACCACGGACCGCCCGCCGCCCGCACCACCTTGCCGACCATGTTCGTGCCACCCGCAGGATCGACCGCGAGTGTCGAGTCCTCGGCGCCCTCGAAGCCCCTGAGGACGTAGGTCACCGCGCCGTCGTCGAAGGTGATGGGCAGGCCTTGGATGACCGTGCCACCGCCACCGCCGGCAGCCGCCTCCAGCTGGACCTCATCGATCCAGTAGGTCTGCGCGCCGAGGTTCGGGACGTCGGTGTCGGCAGAGAACACCATGACCGTGTAGCTGTTGGCCGGATTGACGCCGTCGAGCACCCAGGTCAGGGTCTGCCAGGTGTTGGCCGCACCGGTGGTGGCGGACACCTCGGTGGCGACGCCGCCTGCCGCCTCCACCTTGAGGAAGACCTTGGCGTTGGCGCGCGTGGCATAGACGCGGGCCGTGATGGTCTTGCGGTCGGCGGCGAACGGGATCGCCTGCGGCAGCGTGAAGAAGGTGCCGCCGAAGTTGATGGCGCCCGATCGGTCGAGCTTGAGGGCGGCGCCGGTGCCACCCGTGGGTGCGGCAGCGATGCTCGGGGCCGCGTCGCCGAACGCGCCCAGGCTCACGGGCGGCTCCTCGTCGAAGGACACGACCGACGTCGCCGGGTCGGTGCTGCCGGTCGCCGCGTCGGCCAGCGTGACTTCGTCGATCCAGTAGGTCTGCGCGCCGAGGTTCGGGACGTCGGTGTCGGCAGAGAACACCATGACCGTGTAGCTGTTGGCCGGATTGACGCCGTCGAGCACCCAGGTCAGGGTCTGCCAGGTGTTGGCCGCACCGGTGGTGGCGGACACCTCGGTGGCGACGCCGCCTGCCGCCTCCACCTTGAGGAAGACCTTGGCGTTGGCGCGCGTGGCATAGACGCGGGCCGTGATGGTCTTGCGGTCGGCGGCGAACGGGATCGCCTGCGGCAGCGTGAAGAAGGTGCCGCCGAAGTTGATGGCGCCCGATCGGTCGAGCTTGAGGGCGGCGCCGGTGCCACCCGTGGGTGCGGCAGCGATGCTCGGGGCCGCGTCGCCGAACGCGCCCAGGCTCACGGGCGGCTCCTCGTCGAAGGACACGATGGACGTGCCGGTGCCGGTGGGCGGCGGCGTGACGACCGTGCTGAAGGCCTGCGATGCCGACGACTCGGACACGTTGTCGTTGTTCGACAGGTCCCGGTACTTGGCCGCCGCGACGGCGACGCCGAGCGTGCCGACGCTGTCGTCCGGCGGCGTCACGACGAGCGTGTAGACAGTGTCGCTGGACTTGGCGAGCGCGCCCGCGGCGCCGCCGGTGACGACGATGTCCTCGAGCACGAAGCTGCTTCCCACGTCCTCGCTGAAGGTGAAGGTGAACGTGACCGGACCGGTGGCGGTCGCCGCGGCCACGTTGTCGGTGATTGCCAGGGTCGGCGGATCGATGTCCGGCGGCGGCTCCGCATCGCCGCCGCCGCAGGCCGAGACCAGCAGCGCCACGCCAATGGCGCTGGCAGACAGGGAGAAGGTGCGAAGAGCGGTGTTCATGGGACTCGTCCTGACGGTGGAGGGGGTGGCACGTGTCGCGGCGCGGGGCCGCTGCGCGTGATGTCTCTTGGATCGAGGGCCGGTCACGGCCCTTTGGTGGAAGCCTGTTCGCAGCCGGCCCGGGGTCGGTCAGCTCGCGTTCACGTGGATGTCTGTCGCCGTGGTTCTGTTTGTGAAAGCGCTTTCAGTAGTATCGGGACTTCGAGGGCGGATTGGCAAGGGCCAAGGCCCCCTCGATTTCCCTGACGCGCGAGCCCGTCGGGCCGAGCGGAGCCGCATGCGGCAGATCAGGGCGATTGCAGCCGCCCGAGCTGGCCCGGCGCCACGGTCAGACGCTGCCCGTCGCTGAAGCGCACCTCCAGCGGCGTCTTGCGTGCGTTGAACGCGAGGTAGGTGCGGCGCCCGTCCGCGCGCTTGAACACCGCGTGCAGCGGCGTGTCGGCGGTGATGCTGAAGTCCGGCAGGCCCATGGCCTCGAGGCCGAGCATGAAGCTCAGCGTGTAGCTGCGGGACGAACCGACCTCCACCGACCCCCACCGGTCCCAGGACTCCAGCGCCATGGCCGGGTCGGCGAGCGCCAGGTACTTGGCGAAGATGTCCTGCCAGATGTCCTTCGGCGGGGGCGGGCTGGGCTTCTTCGCGAAGTTGTTCCACAGCTCGGTGTCGGCCGGCAGCGTGGCCACGCTGCGCTTCACGAACGCCGGATCGCGCCCCAGGTAGGTGTGCCCGGTGGTCACGGGCAGCAGGTTGATGCCCTTGATCTGGCGCGGGTCGTCTGTCCACCAGGTGTTGTGCTGGTACATGCCACCGAACACCAGGCTGACCTCGACGTTCTTGTACTCGGGCGCGAACACCAGGCCGTGGATGTCGAACCAGTAGTGGTTGATGGCCTCGATCTCGTTCGTGTAGAGATAGATGCCGAGGTCGCGCAGCGCCTTGTTGCCGGTCACCTCGCCCCACAGGATGAGCCCGACCCAGGCGTTGATCGACTCGGACGAGGACTCGTTGTTGTTGCCGAACTCGCCCTTGCCGATGCCGTTGGCCCAGGTGTGGGCCTCGTAGGGGTCCCAGTTGCGCAGGAACGGGAAGTCGGCGCGGCCGCGCTCGGTGGTGGCGATGTCGGCGATCAGCAGCTCGATCATGCCGCCCCACTTGTCCTTGGCGATCCACGCCGGGTCGCGCAGCCCGATCTCAGCCGCGGTGCGGATGAAATAGCCGTACCAGAAGTGGTGGTCGTTGATCTCGGTGACGGCGAAGAACTCTTCGGGGTACATCGAGACCGCGCCGACGTCCTTGTCGAGCGCCACATACCCGCGACCGCTGTTCCCGCCCAGCCACTCCTCGGCGCGCTTCTTCGCCAGGCCCAGCAGGCGGTCGCGGCGCGCGAGGTCGCCTTGCTGCTCGAACCGCTCGGCCAGCTTCACCGTCCGCAACAGGCCCTTGCCGGCCCAGTAGGCACTCTTGCCGACCTGCTGCAGGTAGCGCCCCGCGACCGGGAAGTCCTTGCCCATCACGTCCTCGAGCTTGTCCACTTGACCCGGGTCGGTGATGGCCGGCCAGTACGGCACGAATCCGTTGTAGGTGGTGGTGGTCTTGAACTCCGGCGCGGCCAGCAGGCGCAGCGGGCCCCGCACGGTGTCGTAGGCCGGGCCGAGCC
>CAZQPN010000040.1:5591-12227 GCA_964595215.1 uncultured Rubrivivax sp.
ATGGCGTCGGGCTTGTCGCTGAAGGCCAGCGTCGAGTACCACTGGTTCGTCGGCGCCGCCCGCTTGAGCATGGCCTCGGTGCGGAAAGGCGCACGCGGAAGCGCCGGGTCGCCCGCCTTGGGCGACAGGAAGTAGGTGCCTTCGCCCAGCTTGACCGGCTGCGCGACCGCCGGTTGCGCGAGGGCCAGCAGGGCACAGGCCGTGCTCGCAGCCATGGCCGCGATGGCCTTCCAAGTGACAGCAGCCGGCGACAGGCTCCCGCGGCGGTTGGATGCAATCATCACCTTCCCCTTCTTGCGCAGACACGCTCAGAGCGACCATTATTCTTGAAAGCGCTTTCAACCCGCGCCCGCGTTTACCCGCATTCGAAGCGTCGAGAGCCGCGTCCGCAGCGCCGACGGGAGGGTAAATACGCACCGTGGACGCATTGACGCCGCCGCACCAACGACCGTATGCTCTGAAAGCGCTTTCAACGCAAACCATCCAGCCCAAGGCGTCCCGACCTATGCAGCACGAAACCCTTCGCCCTCCGGGAGGCACGGATCGCCCGGCCGACCCTCTGAAGCGCCTGGCCGTCCGGCTGCTGCCCGTTGCGCTCTGTGTTGCCGGCCTCGGCGCCGCGCCGACGGCCCAGGCCATCGAGGTCGGGCCCTTCAGCCTGACGGGCTTCGCCAAGGTCAGCCTGGCGCGGGTCAGCAACGGCTGCGAAGACTGCCAGCGTGATCCCGAGGCCGGCCGGCACTTCATCTGGGCCGACGACGTCGCCTTCGGCAGGGAGTTCGGCGAACTCACGACGGACAGCGTCCAGGTCCAGCCCACGTTCGCGCTGAAGCTCGACCTGCCGGAGGGCTTCAAGCTGTCGCTCGCCTACTCGCAGCGCTTGCGCGACGGCAAGCCCGACCTCCCGGGCACGGTGTACGAGCGCAGCGTGACGCTGGCGCACGAGTACTACGGCACGGTGATGATCGGGAACTTCCTCTCGCGCGGCTGGAACCGGGCCGACTTCCCGTACGCGTCCGACGTCGGCCAGACCGCCTTCAGCGACTCCGGCGCCGCGTACGGCATCCTGACCCACGCGGTGCGCTACACCACGCGCCCGCTCTACGTGGGCGAGGGCGATCTGGTTCTGGAAGTCACCTACGACCAGGGCAACACCGGCTTCGAGCGCAACAAGCCGGAACTCATCGAGATCTGGGCACTCTGGGGCCGCGGCCCGCTGCTCGTCGAGGCGGTCGCGCAGTCGGCCCGCAATGGCGCGCCGGCGGCCTTCGCGAAGGCGCCCTTCAGCGGCCTGACGCCCTTCCCCAAGCGCGACGACACGCAGCTGGGCGGCAGCAGCCAGGGCATGTTCATGCTGCTGGGCAAGTACCAGATCGGCACGGCCTACGAAGTCTCCGGCGGCCTGCGCTTCAACCGCTGGAGCGGCGCCTACGCCGTGCCGTTGACGACCGGGCCGCTGGCCCAGTGGAACAACCCATTCAACGTGGACTGGGGCGGGTTCGACGCGAACGGCGTGCCCAACCCGGGCTACTCGGCGCGCTCCACCGACTTCATGCTCGGCCTGCGCAAGTACGTCAACCCGAAGTGGGTGGCCTACACCGGCATGACCTACCTCGGAAAGGCCAGCACCGACAACCCGAGCGAGCGCGGCCAGAGCAACTCCGCCCTGCTCGCCAGCATCGGCGCCGACTACGCGGTGGGCGGCGGCCTGAGCGTGTCGGGATCGTTCAATGCGGTCTGGTACGGCCGCAAGGGCCTGGCGCCGCTGAGCATGCCCGCACACAACGCCTTCTCGAACGTCGACTCCCGCATTGCCAAGCGCGGCAACTGGGTGTCGATCGAAGCGAATTACCGATTCTGAGTCCGAGGTCTTCCATGATGTCCAAACGGCTCCACGCGGTGCCTGGCACCGCCCACCGAACCCTGGCCCTCGTGCTCGCGCTGGGCCTGGCCCTCATCGTGGCGGCCTGCGGCGGCGGCGGCTACACGCCTCCAGCGGTCTCGCAGACGGAGCGGCGCGCGTTGTCCACCGACTTCCTGACGCGCACGGCCGTCAATTACTCACCCTTCCGCACTTCCGCCAGCGAGGCCGACCTGGTCAACGAGGTCATCCCCCCGGCCAACGTCCTGCAGGATCTGCGGCTGGTGCAGGCCTCCGGCATCGGCACCATCCGCCTGTTCAGCAGCCGCGCCTTCGCGCGCACGGTGCTCGAGGTGATCCGCGACAACGGGCTGGACCTGAAGGTGCAGCTGGGCGCCTACCCCAACCCGATCAACAGCGCCGCCGATGAAGCCGACAACCTCGCCGAGCTCGACGCCTGCATCGCCCTGGCCACGCGCTACAGCGACATCGTGCTCGCCGTCAGCGTCGGCAACGAGACCATGGTCGAGTGGTCCACGCACAAGGTGCCGGTGGCCGACATGGCGCGCTACATCAAGTACGTGCGCGACAGGATCACCCAGCCGGTGACCACCAACGACAACTGGCTGTTCTGGGCCTCGGTGCCGACGGCGATCGCCGAGACCGTCGACTTTGCCGCGGTGCACGTGTACCCGTTCCTGGACACCTTCTACAACCCCACCGCCTACGACTGGCGGCAGAAGGACGTACCCGAGGGCGAGCGCGCGCAGGCCATGATCGACGCCACCGTCGTCGAGGCCAGGTCGCAATTCGAGCGCGCCCGCAAGGGGCTGACCAGCCTGAACCTGGGCACGATGCCGATGACCATCGGCGAGACGGGCTGGGCAGCGGTCGACACATCCGGCGGCCCGGACCTGTCCTTTCGGGCCCACCCGGTCAACCAGAAGCTGTACTTCGAGGCGCTGCAGCTCTGGGCGCAGGACGGCCGGCGCGACCGCCAGGGCCCGAAGGCGATCTTCTATTTCCAGGCCTTCGACGAGCCTTGGAAGCAGGGCGACGACGGCTGGGGCCTGTTCACGCGCGACCGCAAGGCACGCTGCGTCGTGCAGGACCTGAACCCGCCAAGCGCGAGCTGGGTCTACGACACCTCGGCGTCCTGCGACCTGGCCGACGCCGTGTACTTCGACCCGCCGATCCCCACCGACCCGCTGGACGCCGCGATCTCGCGCCTGGTCCTGTTCTCCGACGCGCCGGTGCTGCCCGGCGACCTGGTCGCCACCGGCCGCACCTTCAACCCCTTCGCCGCCACGTCGGCGCCGCTGACCTCGGCCACTTTCGCAGACGGCAGCCAGAGCATCGCGATCTCGCCCAATCCGGCCAACTTCGGCTGGGGCTTCTTCCAGGTCGGGCCGGCGGTCAACATGACGGGCTTCGTGAACGGGCGCGTCAACCTGTGGATCCGAACCAACAACTACCCGGGCAGGATCGAGATCGGCATCTGGAGCGACACCGAGGGCCGCACCCAGGCCGAGGCCTACGTGGCGATCGCGGCCGGCGACTACGGCTACTGCACCAACGACAGCTGGTGCCAGGTATCGATCCCGGTGTCGGCCTTCCTCGCCGCCAACCCGGACATCGACCTGCGGTTCATCACGGCCGGCTTCGTGATCTCGGACGTGTTCGAGCGCACGGGCAAGCCGCTGAACACGACCGGCCTGCCCCTGGTCTATGTCGACGGCATCACCTGGACACGGTGACGCGCAGCCCTGGCGCCAGGTCCTGACCGCGCGCGACAGCGACGACCGGCTGACGGAGCGGCCACCGCCAGCGGCGGCTGCTGCGGCGGCGCCGGCCCCAGTGCGGATCTGGGTCGACGCCGCCCGCCGCTTCCAGACCGTGCTCGGCTTCGGCGGCGCCTTCACCGAGGCGGCAGCGGCGACCTGGCAACGGCTGGGACCGGCGCAGCAGGACGCGGTGCTGATCGCGTACTTCGACCCGGTCGAGGGACACGGCTACACGCTGTGCCGGGTGCACATGAACAGCTGCGACTTCGCGCTCGGCAACTACGCGCACGCCGACACGCCCGATGACCACGCGCTCGAGCGCTTCTCGATCGAACGCGACCGCCAGGCGCTGCTGCCCTTCATCCGCGCGGCGCAGCGTGCCGCCGGCCGGCCGCTGCGATTGCTGGCCGCGCCGTGGAGCCCGCCCGCCTGGATGAAGACCAACGGCCAGATGAACGGCGGCGGCACGCTGCGCCCGGAATGCCGGGACGCCTGGGCACGCTGCTTCGTGCGATTCATCCAGGCCTATGCCGACGCGGGCGTGCCGATCTGGGGCGTCACGGTGCAGAACGAACCGATGGCGGTTCAGCGCTGGGACTCGTGCCTCTACAGTGCCGAGGACGAACGCGACTTCGTGCGCGACCACCTGGGCCCGGCACTGGCCGGTGCCGGCCTGGGTGATGTGAAGATCGTCGTCTGGGATCACAACCGCGACCTGATGGTCGAGCGCGCCAGCATCATCTTCGGCGACGCCCAGGCGGCGCGCTACATTTGGGGCACCGGCTTCCACTGGTACGGCGAGGACCACTTCGACCACGTACAACTGGTGCACGACGCCTGGCCGGACAAGCAGCTGCTGTTCACCGAAGGCTGTCAGGAAGGCGGTCCGCACCACGGATCGTGGGTCGTCGGCGAGCGCTACGCGCGCTCGATCGTCAACGACCTGAACCGCTGGACCGCCGGCTGGATCGACTGGAACCTGCTGCTCGACGAGACTGGCGGCCCGAACCATGTCGGCAACCTGTGCAGCGCACCCATCCTCGTCGACACCGCACGCGGCACCTGGGCGCCGCAAAGCGCCTTCCACGTCCTCGGCCACTTCGCCCGTTTCGTCGCGCCCGGCGCGCGCCGCGTGCTGTGCGCCTCGACGCGCGAGGCGCTCGAGGCCACGGCCTTCATCAACCCGGACGGCTCAGTCGCCACCGTCGCGCTGAACCGCACCGACGAGGCGTTCGCCTTCGACCTGTGCGTCAACGGCGACCGGCGCCGCATCGAGCTGCCGTCACACGCCATCACCACCGTCGTCACGCCGCCAAGCGCCGGGTCCGCCATCCCCCTCTGATCGCCCCGCCCAGCCGCCACCGGCCGGGTCCGGCCGGCCTCGTGTACAGCCATTCGAAAGCGCTTTCACAGGTCTGGTCCGACGGCCCCACCGACGCCCTCGCGCAAGGAGATCCCTCATGAACCTTCCCCTCCCCCGACGCCCCGCCGACGTCTCATCCGCCCAGCGGGACGCGCCGGCGCACGTGGCCCCGGCGCGTCCCGCCGGCGACTGGGCCGCCAACACGCCGGCCCCCGAGATGCGCGGCCGCTTCGTCGACGACGACGGCGAGGCCTGGTACCGGATCGACGGCGTCGACCATGCCGAACCCTTCTTCATGGTGCTCGCCGGCGACAGCGACCTGTGGGCCTTCGTCTCGTCGGCCGGCTCGCTGGCCGCCGGCCGGCGCGACGCGGAAGGCGCCTTCCTGCCCTACGAAACGGTCGACAAGATCCACCGGCGCTGGGAGCACACCGGCCCGCGGACCTGGATCCGCGTCCAGGGCCCGGCAGGCGCTTCGCTGTGGGAGCCCTTCGCGCCGCGTCTGGACGGGCGCGTCGGCGCGCGTTCGGTGTGGAAGAACGGATCGGCCACCCGCATCCGCTTTCGCGAGGTTCACCCCGACGGCCAGCTGAGCTTCCAGTACGAGTGGTTCACCGCGGCCGACCTCGGCCTCGTGCGCAGCGCCCGGCTCGAGCTGGCGGGCGGCGGGCGGCCGCTCGACGTGCAGGTGCTCGACGGCGTGCTGAACCTGCTGCCGCCCGGCGTCGGCGTGGCCATGAGCAACTCGATGAGCTGCCTGGCCGACGCCTACAAGTGGAACGAGTCCGCCGCCGGCGGCCGGCTCGGCCTGTTCACGCTGTACGCGCAGATCTGGGACCGCGCCGAGCCGAAGGAATCGTTCGAGGCGCTCACTGCCTGGCACGCCGGCCTGCCCGACGGCGCGCGCAGCTTGCTGTCGGCACACCAGGTGGCCGACTTCTGCCGCCACGGCCAGGTGCAGGCCGAGACGCTGACGCGCGGCCGCCGCGGCGCCTTCCTGGTCGCGTTCGACGCCCGCGTCGACGCCACCGGGATCGAGTGGCACCAGGTCATCGACGGGCCGCGCTCGCAGGTCGAGGTCGACGCGCTGGTACGCCGGCTGGCCGCCGGCGGCGGCACGCCGCAGGAGATCGTGCTGGCGCGCGCGCGCAACACCGCCGGTCTGGACGAGCTGCTGGCGCGCGCCGACGGGCACCAGCACTCGGGCAACCCGATGGCCGCGGCCCACCACCGAGCCAACGTGCTGTTCAACATCATGCGCGGCGGCGTCTTCGTCGACGGCACGCGGCTGGACCGCGACGACCTTCTGGCCTTCGCGCGCCAGCGCAATCGTGCGGTCGGCGAGGCGATGGCGACACTGGCCGCCGGCTGGCCGGCGCGCATCGAGCGCGAAGACGCGCTGGCCGCGGTCCGCGACGGGCTCGGCGCGCAGGCCGAGCGGCTGGTGCTGGAATACCTGCCGCTGACCTTCAGCCGCCGCCACGGCGACCCGAGCCGGCCCTGGAACCGCTTCTCGATCCGCGTGCGCGATGGCGCCGGCAAGCGCGTCGTCAGCTACCAGGGCAACTGGCGCGACATCTTCCAGAACTGGGAGGCGCTGCTGCCCAGCCAGCCCGCGTACGCGGGCT
>CAZQPN010000041.1:0-3642 GCA_964595215.1 uncultured Rubrivivax sp.
CGGCGATCGGTGGGCTGATCGGCATCGTCATCGCCACCGGCGCGTCGATCGCGATCACGCAGCTGATGGGCGTGCCCTACGCCTTCGATCCCGGCATCAACCTGCTGTCCTTCGGCTTCGCGGCGCTGATCGGCGTCGTCTTCGGCTACTTCCCGGCACGCCGCGCGGCGCGGCTGGACCCGATCGAAGCGCTGCGGCACGAGTAGCGCCGCGATCGGGCCTGGCCGCGTTCAGCGCCACAGCGGCCGCAGCGCCCACAGCCCGAGCAGCGGCCCGAGGCCGAGCCAGGGCAGCAGCTGCGCCAGCGGCACGCTCTGCGCGAGCCAGACGAAGAGCTGGATGCTCGCGATCGAGATGCCGAAGCCGATGCTGTTGGTCAGCGTCAGCACGCTGCCGACGCCGTCGCGCGGCGCGTTCATCGCGGTGAGCGTGCTGAACTGCGGCGAGTCGCCGGCCACTGTGATGCCCCACAGCAGCAGCCAGCCGTAGAACAGCGGCGCCGGCGCGTCGATCAGCCAGGGCGCGGCCAGGCAGCACAGGCCGCTCGTCGCCAACTGGGTGCCGGCCACGCGTGCGCTGCCCTGCCCGGCGCGCCCGACGCGCAGCGCCAGCCAGCCGCCGACGGCGCAGCCCAGCGCACCGGCGCCGAGCACGCCGAAGGCGGCCCAGGACAGCGCCGGCCCGGCGAGACGGGTCGCCAGCACGAAGGGCACCAGCACCCACATCGTGTACAGCTCCCACATGTGGCCGAAGTAGCCGAAGACCGAGGCCCGCACCTTGCGGTCGGTCACCAGGGTGGCCAGCGCGCCCAGGTTGAGCCCCGGCGGGCGGGCGGCGCCGCGATGCGGCTCGGGCACCAGGG
Source organism: uncultured Rubrivivax sp. (assembly GCA_964595215.1). GTDB lineage: Bacteria > Pseudomonadota > Gammaproteobacteria > Burkholderiales > Burkholderiaceae_C > Rubrivivax. The sequence goes on from CAZQPN010000041.1 coordinate 863, forward strand.
CCACCAGCAGCAGCCCGGCCAGCGCCGACGCCAGCGCCACCGCGACGAAGACCACCGCCCAGGGCCAGTCGGCCGACAGCGCGCGCAGCGCGTGCGGCAGCGCGCTGCCCAGCACCAGCGCGCCGATCAGCAGCCCCATCGCCTGCCCGAGGCCGCGCGGGAAGGCCTGGGCGGCGATCTTCATGCCGACCGGGTAGATGCCGGCCAGGCAGAAACCGGTCAGCGCGCGCCAGACAACGAGCGCCGGTAACGACGCCGCCATCGCCACCGCCGCCAGCGAGCAGCCGGCGCTGGCGAGCGCGCACAGCAGGAAGACGCGCCGCGCCGGGAAGCGGTCGGCGACCGCCAGCAGCGCGAACACCAGCGTGCCGGCGACGAAGCCCAGCTGCACGGCCGAGGTCAGCGTGCCCACGGCAGTCGCCGGCCAGCCGAAGTCGGTCTGCAGCGCCGGCATCACGGCGTTGACGGCGAACCAGGGCGAGGTGCCAAGGAACTGCGCCAGCACCAGCACCGGCAGCACGCGGGCGGGGGTGGGGGTGGGGGCGGCGTCGGGGCTCATGGGGCGACGCTAGCGCAAAAGACCGCGCAACGGCCTCGTTGCGGCCCCGGCACCAGGCCATGCCGGTCGACGCTCGCGGTCGCGCAACGCGCTCGGTGGCCACCGGTGCGGGGTGGCCGCTCGGGCAGCCGCCCGGGGAGCCGCTCTTGTGCCGCCGGCGTCGAGGCACTACGCTGGGCCGACATCACACCGACCCCCGCCGCGGCCGGTTGGCAGGCGGCCAAGGAGACCGCCCATGCCCAGCCCAGCCAACGGTGGCGCCACCGTCGCCACCGCCGACATCCGCACCCTGGCCCTCGTCGGCCCCGCCGGCGCCGGCAAGACCAGCCTGGCCGAGGCGCTGCTGCACGCCGCCGGCGCGATCGCCACGCCCGGCACCCTGGAGCGCGGCAGCACCGTGAGCGACCACGACCCGCTGGAGCGCCGCATGCAGCACTCGCTGAATGCGGCGCTGATGCACATGACGAACGGCGGCTGCCGCATCCACCTGATCGACACGCCGGGCGCGCCCGACTTCCTGGGCCACGCGCTGCCGGCGCTGGAGGCGGTCGAGACCGCCGCCATCGTCGTCGACGCCGCCACCGGCATCACGCCCACGGCCGAGCGCATGATGGCCTGGGCCGCCGAGCGCCAGCTCGACCGGATGATCGTGGTCAACAAGATCGACGCCGACCCGGCGGCCCTGCCCGGGCTATTGGCGCAGATCCAGGCCGTCTTCGGCCGCGAGTGCCTGCCGATCAACCTGCCCGACGAGGGCGCCTCGACCGTCGTCGACTGCTTCTACAACCGCGACGGCCACAGCGACTTCGGTGCCGTCGCCGACGCCCACCGTGCGCTGATCGAGCAGGTGGTGGAGGTCGACACCGACCTCGTCGAACGCTACCTGAACGACGGCGACGTCGACGCCGCCGAGTTGCACGCGCCGCTGGAGCAGGCGCTGCGCGAGGGCCACCTGATCCCGGTCGTCTTCACGAGCGCGAAGAGCGGCGCCGGCGTGGCCGAGTTGCTCGACGTCATCGTCAAGCTGCTGCCCAACCCGAACGAGTCCAATCCGCCGGACTTCCTCAACGGCGAGGGCGACGCTGCCCAGCCGATGCACGCCGTGCCCGACCCGTCGGTGCACGTGCTGGCGCATGTCTTCAAGGTCACGGTGGACCCTTACGCCGGGCGCATGGGGATCTTCCGCGTCTGGCAGGGGCGCATCACCAAGGACAGCCAGCTCTACGTCGGCGACGCGCGCAAGCCGTTCAAGGTCGGCCACCTGTTCATGCTGCAGGGCAAGACCCACGTCGAGGTCGACGAGGCGCTGCCGGGCGACCTGGCCGCGGTGGCCAAGGTCGACGACATCGCCTTCGACGCCGTGCTGCACGACGCCGCCGAGGACGCGCACATCCACCTCAAGCCGCTCGCCTTCCCGGTGCCGGTGCACGGGCTGGCGATCCGCCCGAAGCGGCACGGCGACGAGCAGCGCTTGTGGGAGTTGCTGGGCAAGCTGGTGGACGAGGACCCGTGCCTGAAGCTCGAGCATGTGGCCACCACCAACGAGACGGTCGTCTACGGCCTGGGCGAGCTGCACCTGCGCGTGCTGCTCGAGCGGCTGCAGGACGGGCACCGCTTCGAGGTCGACACCGCGCCGCCGCGCATCGCCTACCGCGAGACCATCACGGCGCCGGCCGAGGGCCACCATCGGCACAAGAAGCAGTCCGGCGGCGCGGGCCAGTTCGGCGAGGTCTTCCTGCGCGTCGAGCCGCTCCCGCGCGGCGCCGGCTTCGAGTTCGTCGACGCGGTCAAGGGCGGCGTCATCCCGGGGCAGTTCATCCCGGCGGTGGAAAAGGGCGTGCGCGAGGTGCTGGCCGGCGGCGCGATCTCCGGCCACCCGGTGGTCGACGTCAAGGTCACGGTCTACGACGGCAAGCACCACAGCGTCGACAGCAAGGAGATCGCCTTCGTGACGGCAGGCCGCAAGGCCTTCCTGGCCGCGGTGCGAGGGGCGCGGCCCATCTTGCTCGAGCCCGTCGTCGAGATCGACATCGAGGCACCCGACGGCACGCTGGGCGACATCACCGGCGACCTGTCGGCCAAGCGCGGCATCGTCACCGGCACCGCCAACGGCGACGGCGCGGCCGCTGGCACGATGCGCGTGCGCGGGCAGGCGCCACTGTCGGAGCTGGCCGGCTACCAGACGCGGCTGAACGCGCTGACCAGTGGCCAGGGGCGCTAC
>CAZQPN010000041.1:3742-12221 GCA_964595215.1 uncultured Rubrivivax sp.
GCTGGCCGGCTACCAGACGCGGCTGAACGCGCTGACCAGTGGCCAGGGGCGCTACACGATCGCGCTGTCGCACTACGAGGCGGTACCGCCGGCGGTGCAGCAGCAGCTGACCGTGGCGTGGCAGGCGCACGACGAAGACTGACCCCTCGTCACTCGGGGTCATCGACGGCTCAGGCAAAATCCATGTCGCTGAAAGGGGAGTAGCCGGCCGTCCCCACGGTCGCGGCCCCCCGTCAATACGGCCCGTGGCACCCGCCACCGGCCCGGGACCGCAGGAGCCTCCCCGGCTCTGTCGCAAGACCTTTCGGCGCGAATCCCCCCTTCTTCACAAGGAGTGTCCGTGGACACGATCGCGCCGGCCTGGCTGTGGGTCTTCTTCGTTGCGTCCGTGCTGGTCGCGCTGTTCATCGACTTCGTCGTGCTGAAGAAGCAGGGCGCGCACGCCGTCAGCGTCAAGGAGGCGCTGAACTGGTCGATCGTCTGGGTCGCGTTGAGCTTCGCCTTCAACGGCCTGTTCTGGTGGGCCGTGCTGCAGGACCACGGCACGGCCGTAGCCAACACGAAGGCGATGGAGTTCCTGACCGGCTACCTGATCGAGAAGAGCCTGGCGGTCGACAACATCTTCGTCTTCCTGATGATCTTCACCTACTTCGCGGTGCCGCCGGAGTTCCAGAAGCGGGTGCTGATGATCGGCATCATCGGCGCCATTGTGCTGCGCACGGTGATGATCCTGCTCGGCTCGTGGCTGATCTCGCACTTCCACTGGGTGCTGTACGTCTTCGGCGCCTTCCTCGTGATCACCGGCATCAAGATGTGGTGGGCGTCGGGACAGGAGCCGGACCTGGAGAGCAACCCGGCGCTGAAGCTGCTCAAGCGCGTGATGCCGGTCAGCAAGGGCTTCGACGGCGAGAAGTTCTTCACCGTGCAGCGTGGCCGGCGCATCGCCACGCCGCTGCTGATGGTGGTCGCGCTGGTCGGCATCACCGACGTCATCTTCGCGGTCGACTCCATCCCGGCGATCTTCGCGATCACGACCGACCCCTTCATCGTGCTGACGTCCAACATCTTCGCGATCCTGGGCCTGCGCGCGATGTACTTCCTGCTCGCCGCGGTGGCGGCCAAGTTCCACCTGCTGAGCTACGGACTGGCGGTGATCCTCGTCTTCATCGGCACCAAGATGCTGCTGATAGACGTCGTCAAGATCCCGGTGCTGGCGTCGCTGGGCGTCGTCGTCGCCGTGCTGGCGATCACGATGGTGTGGAGCGTGAAGACCGCGCCGCGCATCTCGCGCCGGCCGGAAGGCGGGGGCGCGCAGGGTTGAGCGAGGCCGCGCCGGCGGCGCCCGGGCCCGGTGCCACGCCGGCGACCTGCCTCGGCACCGACGCGCAAAGGGAGCGGCACGCGGTTGGCGCGAACCAGGCGGGGCGTCACGCAAAGATTGCGGCCGCTCGACCTTTATCATGAGCGAATGATCCCTGCCGGTTCCGACCTCGCCGCCCTGTCGCAACGGCGTTACGAGAACGCCCTGCGCCTGTTCGACGAGTTCGTGCACAGCGTCGTGCGCCAGCCTGCCGATCCGGTCGCGCTGCGCGGCCTCGAGCGCCGTTTCGCCGAGCACGTGCTGATCCAGCCGAGCTACTGGAGCCAGATCAAGAGCCGCACGCGCCAGATCGGCGAGCGTCTGGCGCGCCAGTTCGAGCAGCGCTGCCGCAAGCCGGCGGGCTGGATGGACCAGCCGCACGAAGGCGCGCCGGTGGTCGTCCCGCCGCCGTCCGTCGACGAAGAGCCATTGCCCGCGAGCAGCGTGCCACGCGACGATGACGAGCGTTTCATCGTCGGCCTCGTGCTGAGCTACTACCGGCGCCACCCGCAACGGGCCCGCACCCGGTTGCTGGACCTGCTCGGCGAGGTGCTGACGACGCCGCCGCCGCAGGCCTCACCCCCGCCGGCCTCGCCGTCGGCCGACGACGGCGAGGCGCTGTGGCGCAAGAGCCGTGCAGGTGTGGCGCCGCTGCGACGAAAGTGAGCGCGGCGTCTGCTGCAGAGCAGCCATGAGAAAAATCTCTTGCGCTTGATTGTTTTTTCTTTATCATTTGATGCACGTCTGGCGAAACCCGTCGGGCGCGACAACCGGAGTTCCCTGACCTTGTTCCTGCCGATCCCCACCGAGCCGACCGCATGCCGCAGCGCGTGCGGCAGGAGTGTCGTGGCGACGGGACGTCGAAGGGCTGGCTGACGATCGCGCATCGGCGGCTTCCCTCCTCGACGGCCCGGCGGCACCTGCTCCGGGCCGTTTTGCATCCAGCCCCGAGGAGACGACCGATGAAGACCGACCCGAAACCGTTCAAGCCACGGCACCCGTTCGCGATGGCGGCGCATCGCCGCCGTGCAGGCGCCCACCGACCGAGTGCCGGTGCCCGCCGACAGCGCGCGGACCGCGCCTGGCGCGCCGAATGGGCACGCCACCAGCCCTGAGACCGATTGCCCGCGGCGCGACCGTCGGGCCAGGAGACATGACATGGACAAGTTGCTCGTCTGGCACCCCGAGGTGCTGCCACCCGCGCGCCGCCGGCGCCACGCCGTGGCGCGGATGCTGCGCGCCGGCAGCCGCACGCTCGATGCGCTGGCGCGTCGACTCGCGGCCATGGACCGTCCGGCGCATGCGCCGGCCACCGATCCCGTGCTCGAGTTCTACGCCGAGGCCGGCGCACCCGAAGGGGCGCTGTACGTCGACGGCCGCCTCGTCGGCGTGCTGCCGGGCGTCACGCGCCTGTGAATCGCGGGGCGGCCGACGGCCGCCCGGACCGATACCGTGAACCGTTCGACCCGCGCGGCGAGCCGCCGGGTCCGAGGAGTCGACATGTGGAAGCTGCTTCACCCCGTTGAACCGGGCCGCGCGCCGCCGCGGCCCGTCGTGGCCGCCGCCGCGCTGGCGGTTGCGTTGATCCTGCACGGCGCCGTGCTCTCCCTGTTCCATCGGCAGGTGCCGCCGCGGCAGCTGATCGCCTCGCCGGCGATGGAACGCGCGCTGGCGGCCTGCCGCCGGATCGCCGACCGCCGCGGGCAGCAGGCCTGCCGGCTGGCCGTGGCCGAGCGCGCCCGGCACGCTGCGGGTTTGACGGTGGCCAGGCGCTGAGCGCCCCCCGGGGCCACGGACACATTCGTTCCGTGGCCCCGGCCTGGCCACGCGTCCCACCACGCGCTGATGGCCAGCATGACCGCCGCACCAACCGCGCTGCCCGAAGGGCCCGGCGATGGCATCCGCCGCACCACCTGAAGTCCGTGCCACGCTGGCCGATAACGGATGACCAGGTACCGAGATGGATTCCGTCCGACCACCCCCCTTCCTGATCCGCCCACCGAACGATGCCGACGCGTGGGTGGCGCGGTTCGACCCATCGGCGCTGCCCGTGCTGCCGGCGACGGCCGTCGCAATCGAACAGTGGCGCGCCAACGAAGACGCGGCCGACGCCCACACGCTGTCGCAGACCATCGTGGCCGATCCGCTGATGACGCTCAAGGTCCTCGTGCACGTCGCCATCCTGCGCGGCCGCCGTCAGGATGGCAGGCCCGGTGGCGACGCCGAGACCGTGACCGCTGCACTGGTGCTGCTGGGCATCGGCCCGTTCTTCCGCGCCTTCGGACCTCAGCCGACCGTGGACGACTGGCTGGCAACGCGCCCGCAGGCGCAGGCCGGCTTCTCGGCCGTGCTGCGCCGTGCCGACCGCGCCGCCACGTTCGCCCTTGCGTTCGCCGCCCATCGGCTGGATCCGGACGCAGCGGTCATCCACGAAGCCGCCCTGCTGCACGAGGCGGCGGAGATGCTGCTGTGGTTGCACGCGCCAGAGCTGGCCGCCGAGATCGCCGCTCGCCAGGCGGCTGATCCCAGCCTGCGCAGTGCACGCGTGCAGCGCGAGGTCCTGCACGCCGAGCTGGCCGACATCGGGCAGGCGATGCTGCGCCGCTGGCAGCTGCCGCCGCTGCTGGTGCGCATCACCGACGATCGCCACGCGGACGATGCCCAGGTGCGAAGCGTGCTTCTGGCGGTGCGGCTGGCGCGTCACACCGCCCAGGGCTGGGACAACCCGGCGCTGCCCGACGACGTGCAGGACATCGGTCGCCTGCTGCAGCTCGGCCAGGCGCCGACGCTGCGACTGTTGCGCGGCATCGACGACGCGGGCTGACAGCCTGCAGCGTCGGGTTCAGGCCAGCCGCAGCAGCCCGAGCATGCCCAGCACGACCAGCAGGTAGCGCGCACCCTTGCCCAGCGCGATCCAGGCCATGCTCTGCCAGAACGGCAGACGCAGCCAGCCACCGGCCAGCACGAGGGCATCGCCGACCAGGGGCAGGAAGGACAACGTCAGCGCCGGAGGGCCCCAGCGCTGCAGCCGGCGCACCTGCGGTCCGTCCATGTCGACCTTGACGCGCTGGAAGCGTTCATAGCCTTTGCGGCCGGCCAGCCCCATGTAGTAGGTCAGCACGCAACCGAGCACGTTGCCCGCCAGCGCCACCCAAAAGCCCGTCCAGGCCTGCGCCGGATAGGCTGTGATCAGCGCCGACAGCACGACCTCGCTCGACCCGGGCAGCACCGTCGCCGACAGAAGCGCCGAGCCGAACAGGCCCCACAAGCCCAATTCGGGCGTCGCCCAGGACTGAAGCCAGGCAGAGAAGGTGTGCAACCAGTCGAGCATGAGGCCGGATTGTCGTGCACGGGCCGCCCTGGCCGCAGAGCGCAGCTCGCAGCGCTTGGCAACGGCGTGTGGGGGTGAGCGTCCGGGCCGCGGCGCCGTCGTGAGGCGCCTGCGGCGGGCGCGTCAGACCGGCAGCGCCGTCGTGCCCTTGACCTGGTGCAGCACGAAGCTGGTCTTGCAGTCCTGGACGCTCGGATGCTTGAGCAGCTGCTCGAGGATGAAGCGTGAGTAGTGCGCCATGTCGCACACGACGACGCGCAGCAGGAAGTCCATCTCGCCCGTCAGCGCGGCGCACTCGACCACCTCGGGCCAGGTCTGCACCGAAGCGGCAAAGAGATCCATCGGATTGCGCTTGTGCGTCTCGACGTGCTTTTCCAGCCGCACGTTGATGTAGGCGGTGAGCCCCAGGCCGACGCGCTCGGGTGCGATCAACGCGACGTAGCCGGCGATGACGCCGGATTCCTCCAGCCGTCGAACGCGCCGCAACACCGCGCTCGGTGACAACCCGACGGCGCTGGCCAGCTCGTCGTAGGTCGCCCGTCCCTGCCGTTGAAGCGCCTGAAGAATGCGCCGATCCAGCTGATCGATGTCTATCCCGGTCTTCATTTAGACATTGTTGCAGGATTCATGTGCATTGATGGTTGTCAAGGCCATCCGACGCACACATGGTGCGGCCCCGCGCACGTACAGTCCGCGGCAGTGGCGCACCGGCGGTTCGGAGGCGCCGGCACGACGGAGGACGGACATGGCATTCACCCCGTGGGACAACCCGATGGGCACCGACGGCTTCGAGTTCATCGAGTACGCGGCGCCGGATCCGGCCGCGATGGGGCGGTTGTTCGAGCAGATGGGCTTCGTCGCGATCGCGCGCCATCGGCACAAGGACGTCGTGCTGTATCGGCAGGGCGGGATCAATTTCATCGTCAACGCCGAGCCGGACTCGTTCGCGCAACGCTTCGCGCGCCTGCACGGCCCAAGCATCTGCGCCATCGCCTTTCGCGTGCAGGATGCCAAGGCGGCCTACGAGCGCGCGGTCTCGCTCGGTGCGTGGGGCTACGCCGGCCAGGCCGGGCCGGGCGAGCTGAACGTGCCGGCGATCAAGGGCATCGGCGACAGCCTGATCTACTTCGTCGACCGCTGGCGCGGCAAGAACGGTGCCCAGCCCGGCGACATCGGCAACATCGGCTTCTTCGATGTCGACTTCGAGCCCTTGCCCGGCGCCAGCCTGGACCCGCAGGGTTTCGGGCTGACCTACATCGACCACCTGACGCACAACGTGCACCGCGGGCGCATGGGCGAGTGGGCGGAGTTCTACGAGCGCCTGTTCAACTTCCGCGAGATCCGCTACTTCGACATTGAAGGCCAGGTCACCGGCGTGAAGAGCAAGGCGATGACCAGCCCCTGCGGCAAGATCCGCATCCCGATCAACGAGGAAGGCAACGAGAAGGCCGGCCAGATCCAGGAGTACCTGGACCGCTATCGGGGCGAGGGCATCCAGCACATCGCGCTGGGGTCGACCGACCTGGTCGCGACTGTCGACGCGCTGCGAGCGGCGGGGGTGAAACTGCTCGACACACCGGACACGTACTACGAGTTGGTCGACAAGCGAATACCCGGCCACAGCGAAGACGTGGCGACGCTGCACGAGCGCCGCATCCTGATCGACGGCAAGGCGGGCGAGTTGCTGCTGCAGATCTTCAGCGAGAACCAGCTCGGGCCTATCTTCTTCGAGTTCATCCAGCGCAAGGGCGACCAGGGCTTTGGCGAGGGCAACTTCAAGGCGCTGTTCGAGAGCATGGAGCTTGACCAGATGCGCCGCGGGGTGCTGCCGGCGAACTGAATCCGGCGTCTTGCGTCTCGCGAACCGCTGTGGGCCGCAAGGCCGGCGTCAGGCCAAGGCCGCCTCGGCGGCAGGCCGCTCGGGTTCCATCGGGTCGTCCAGTCGCGCGAGCAGCGCCGCAAAGGGCTCTGCCCGCCGCGCCAGGCTGATGTGGCCGACGCCGCGAAGCAGCCGGTTGTCGGCACCGGCCAGCGTCGCGCTGTCGGCTGGGAACACGATGTTGTCGCAGTCGCTGTAGAAGCAGGTCGTTCGCTGGCGCCGCGGCGGGGGCTCTCCTGCATCGAGATCGGACAGCCAGATGTTGCCACGCCGCATCTGGTGCGTGTTCGGCGCCCTCGCGAGGCGAGCCAACCAGGTGCCGTGGTGTGGCGACCCGATGGTGATCAGGTGGTGTGCACGGCCAATGTCGGCACAGCCATGCCACCATCGGCGCAGCACCAGCCCTCCCATGCTGTGCCCGACGAGTACCGGCGCGAGGCCCGTCACGGCCTCCATCCGACGCACCGCAGCCTCAACGGTCGGGGTGTAGTCGTCGATGCCGCCGAAAACCGGCTCGAGGTTGACCGCGATGGTCGGCACGCGCCGCTGGCGCAGGGCCGCGATCCAGCGGCGCCACAGCCCCCGGTTGCAGACGAATCCGTGGACGAGAATCACACCGCGGCGACCCGCGGCGTCGGTGGGCAACAGGTCGGGCGGATGGCGACTCAGGAAGGGCTGCCACAGGCCGAACACCTGGAGTGCGTCGACGCACTCGGCGCGCCAAGCACCCAGCACAGAGCGCCAGGTCGGAGTCAAGCCCTGGACGGCGGCGTTGACGCGCCACATCCAGCCGAACTCCGCGGCGAGCACGATCGCGTGCAGCGCGGGGATGGTCAGGGCCGCGAGGACGGCCCAGCCCGGATGCCCGGAGCGCCAGAGCACGGCCATTGCCGACAGCGTCGCTGCTGCGGCCAGCAGCGCGAGGATGCGCTGAAGGCGCGCGAGCGCCCCGGCGCCTTCGGGCGATACGGGCGCGGCAAAGTCGCACGGCTGGACGGGTTCGGGTTGCCTATGATCGGGAGACATGGGTTCAATGGGCGCGGAGATCGAGGCACACCTGGCGCAGGTCGCCGTTCAACGGCGGCTGCGGGAGGAGGACACCGCGCTCGCGGTGCGCGTGCATGCATTGAAGGATTATCAGCACCGGCGGTTCCAGCACACCTACGCCGACCTGCTGGGCGACCGGCGTTACGCCAAGGCGGCGACCTTCTTTCTCGACGACCTGTACGGCCCGCATGACTTCGCCGAGCGCGATGCGCAGTTCGCCCGCATCGTGCCCGCCATGGTCCGGCTGTTTCCGCGAGAGATCGTCGAAACCGTCGCCGCGCTGGCATTCCTCCATGCGCTGACGGAGGAACTGGATTCGGCGATGGCGGCGCGGCTGCCGTCATGCGTTGTCTCGGCCAGCGCCTATGTGGCCGCTTGGCGCGACGTCGGCCGGCGCAGCGATCGCGAAAGTCAGATCGCTCTGATGACGCGGATCGGCCAGGCGCTCGACCGTTACACCAAGAATCCGCTGCTTCGGCATACCCTGAGGATGATGCGAAGGCCGGCCCAGGCGGCAGGCCTCAGCGCCCTGCAGCAGTTCCTGGAGCGCGGCTTCGACACCTTCAAAGGCCTGGGCGGTGCCGACGCCTTCCTGGCGACGATCGCCAACCGGGAAAGGCTGCGCGTCGATACCTTGTTCGATCCCGTGGCGGCTATCCCACAGGACTTCGAGGCGGCCGAATTGAACCCCGCCGGTCAAAGCAAACCTGGAGGTTGATGGCCAGGCTGAAAAGGAAAAAGCCCGGATCATCAGATCCGGGCTTTCCACATAAATAGCCTGACAATGCCCTACTTTCACACGGGAATCCGCACTATCATCGGCGCAAAGGCGTTTCACTGTCCTGTTCGGGATGGGAAGGAG
>CAZQPN010000042.1:0-11917 GCA_964595215.1 uncultured Rubrivivax sp.
TCGAGCCGGTCTCGCGCGAGGGCATGCTGCTGGCCAACAACGTGCTGCTGATGGTCGCCACCGCCGCCGTGCTGCTGGGCACGCTGTACCCGCTGGTGCTGGACGCGCTGGGACTCGGGAAGATCTCGGTCGGTCCGGCCTACTTCAACGCCGTGTTCGTGCCGCTGATGGCGCCGGCGGCGTTCCTGATGGCGGTCGGCCCGATCGCGAAGTGGAAGAAGGCCAGCCTGCCCGAGCTCGCGGTGCAGCTGCGCTGGGCCGCGGCGGTGGCCTTCGTCGTCGCCGTCGTCACGCCCTTCGCCTTCGGCGACTTCTCGCCGCTGGTCGGCTTCGGCCTCTTCCTGGCCGCGTGGATCACGCTCGCGTCCGGCTACACCCTCTACCAGCGCGTGCAGGGCCAGCCGCTGTCGCTGTGGGGCGCACGGCTGCGCACCCAGACCGGCAGCTGGTACGGCATGCTGCTGGCGCACGTCGGCGTCGCGGTGTTCATCGTCGGCGTCACGCTGGTCGGCGGCTACGAGACCGAGCAGGACCTGAAGATGGAGGTCGGCAGCACGGCCACGGCCGGTGGCTACGACTTCAGGCTCGTCGGCCTGCGCGACGTCCAGGGACCCAACTACACGGCGGTGCGGGCGACCTTCGAGCTGTCGAAGAACGGCCGCGTCATGAAGACGATCTACCCCGAGAAGCGCACCTACACCGTCAGCGCCATGCCGATGACCGAGGTCGCGATCGAGCGTGGCGTCACGCGCGACCTCTACGTGTCGATGGGCGAGCCGCTGGATGGCGGTGCCGCCTGGGGCGTGCGGCTGTACGTCAAGCCCTTCGTCAACTGGATCTGGGGCGGCTGCGTGCTGATGTCGCTGGGCGGCCTGCTGGCCGTGCTGGACCGGCGTTATCGCCTGAAGAGCCGGACGACGGCAGCGCTGCCGGCCGGGGCTGCGGCGACGTGAAGCGCTACCTGATCCCGCTGGCCGTCTTTGCGGTGCTGGCAGGCTTCCTCGCGGTCGGGTTGAACCTCAACCCGCGCGAGGTGCCATCGCCGCTGGTCGGCAAGGCAGCGCCGGCCTTCGAGCTGCCGCGCCTGGAGGCGCCCGAGGTTCGTGTCACCACGAGCGAACTGGCCGGCCGCGTGTGGGTGCTCAACGTCTGGGCCTCGTGGTGCCTGCCGTGCCTGGCCGAGCACCCCCTCGTGACCGAGCTGGCGCGTGACACCGGCGTGCCGGTGGTCGGCCTGAACTACAAGGACAAGCCCGAGGACGCGACGCGCTGGCTGACGCGCCACGGCAATCCTTACGCGCTGGTGCTGGCCGACCGCGACGGCGCCGTGGGCATCGACTACGGCGTCTACGGCGTGCCCGAGACCTTCATCGTCGACAAGGCCGGCGTCATCCGCCACAAGCACATCGGCCCGATCACGCCGCAGGCGCTGCGCGAGGAGATCCTGCCGATGGTCAGGAAGCTCAATGGCTAGCGCCGCCGGTGCCGGCCGCGGCCGTTCTTGCTTCGGCGTGGCGGCCCGCGTCGCGGCCCTGTGCGTGCTGCTGTTCGGCATGGCGGCGGCTCCCGCGCAGCAGGCCGTGCCGATGTCCGAGGACCCGGTGCTGGAGGCCGAGGTGATGCGCATCGCGCACGAGCTTCGCTGCCTCGTGTGCCAGAACGAGACCATTGCCGCGTCGCACGCCGACCTGGCGGTGGACCTGCGCGGGCAGATCCGCAGCCAGCTGCGCGAAGGCCGCAGCGAGCGCCAGATCCTCGACTACATGGTCGAGCGCTACGGCGACTTCGTGCTCTACCGGCCGCCGGTCAAGCCCACGACCTGGCTGCTGTGGGGCGGCCCCTTCGTGCTGCTCGTCGCGATGTCGCTATGGATGCGCCAGACGCTGCGCCGGCGACGTGAGGCAGCGATGGCAGCGTCGGCGCCGCTGAGTGCCGAGGAGCGCCACCGCGCGCGTGTGCTGCTGGGCAGCGAGGCCGAATGACGCTCTTCTGGACCCTGGCCGCGGCGCTCGTCGTCGCCGCCCTCGCCGCCCTCGTGCGTCCCCTTTTGCGCGGCGCCGCGGCGCCGACCGGCGACGCCACGCGCGCCAGCAACGTGCGCATCCTGCGCGAGCAGCTGGCCGAGCTGGACGCCGAACTGGCGGCCGGCACGCTCGCGCCCGATCAGCACGCCGCCGCGCGCGCCGAACTCGAGCGCCGTGCGCTCGAAGAGACGCGCGAGGCCGAGGTGACCGTCTCCGCGAGTGCCGGCCGCGGCAGCGCGCTGACGCTGGCGGTGCTGCTGCCGGCGCTCGCGGTCATGCTCTACCTCGCGCTTGGCAACCGCATGGCCTTCGACCCGGTGCTCGCCAAGGCGCCGTCGGAGGCAACGCCGGCCGACGTCGAGCAGCTCGTCGAGCGCCTGGCCGAGCGCATGCGCGAGCAGCCCGGCGACCCGGAGGGGTGGGCGCTGCTCGGCCGCAGCTACGCATCGATGGGGCGCTTCGAGCCGGCGCGCGACGCCTACGCGAAGGCGGTCGAGCTGCTGCCCGACAACCCCTGGCTGCTCGCCGACTACGCCGACGCAATGGCGATGACCCAGGGCCGCACGCTCGTCGGCGAACCCGAGCGGCTGGTGCTGCGGGCGCTGGAGATCGATCCGGACCACCTGAAGGCGCTCGCGCTCGCCGGGTCGGCGGCGATGGAGCGCGGCGATTTCGCCGGCGCCGTCAAGCACTGGACGCACGTCAAGCAGGTCGCGCCACCCGACAGCCCGTTCTCGACCGGGCTCGACGAGAGCCTGCGCGAGGCGCGCGTGGCTGCCGGGCTGCCGCCCGAGGACGCTGCCCCGGTGGCCGCGGCGCCGCTGGCCGCGGCGCCGGGCCTGCGCGTTCGCGTGACGCTGGATCCGGCGCTGGCCGCTCGTGTGCGGGCCGACGACACGCTGTTCGTCTACGCGCGCGCGGCAGAGGGGCCACGCATGCCGCTGGCCATCGCACGCCTGCGCGCGGCCGACCTGCCGGCCGAGGTGTCGCTCGACGACTCGATGGCGATGACGCCGCAGATGCGGCTGTCGGCCTTCGACCGCGTCGTCGTCGGTGCCCGCATCTCGCGCAGCGGCGACGCGACGCCGCAGCCGGGCGACCTCGAAGGTCTGAGCGACGCGGTGGCACCGTCCGGCGCCGATGTCGCCGTGACGATCGAGCAGATACGACCCTGAACCTGACGCGACGCAAGCCCGGCAGGGGAGGCGCTGTGGTACCTTTGAGACATGTCGGTGCCTGCTGCCGACACGTGCTTCTTGCGCCTTGCGTCGGCAGTCGTGAACGCCTCGCGCTCCGATCGGAGAATCCGAGTGAACCAGCTGCCTGAGTCGGCGACCGCTGCGGCCGCCGACCTCGGTGTCCTTTCCGGCCTCGCGCCCGCGCTGGCCAGCACCTTCGTCGCGCTGGCGGGCGACATCGCGCTCGTGGTCGACGCCGACGGCGTCGTGCGCAACGTCGCCGCGGCCGAGGCCGGGCTCGGGGTCGCCGCACAGACGTGGATCGGGCGCCCATGGGCCGAGACCACCTGCGACGCGACGCGGCGCAAGGTCGAGCAGCTGCTCGGAGAGGTGCGCCACGACGGCCGCTCGCGCCGGCGCGAGGTCAATCATCCGTCGGCCATCGGCGCGGACATCCCCGTTGCCTGGGCCGCCGTGCGGCTCGGCACACAGGGGCCGGTGCTGGCCCTCGGCCGCGACCTGCGTGCGGCCAGCGCGATCCAGCAGCGCTTCCTCGACACCCAGCACGAGCTCGAGCGTGACTACTGGCAGCGGCGTCAGGCCGAAGCGCGCTACCGGCTGCTGTTCCAGGTCGCCAACGATGCGGTGCTGGTGCTCGACGCGCAGGCGCTGCGCGTCGTCGAGGCCAACCAGGCGGCGGCCCGCCTGTTCGGCCGGCCGCTGGACATCCTCGCCGGCCTGCCGGCCGTCATGCTGCTCGCCGAAGAGTCGCGTCCGGCCTTCGAGCAATTGCTGATTGCCGCTCGCACGTCCGGCCGCGCCGGAGAGATCCGGCTGCAACCGGCCGGCGACGCCGTCCCGGTCGAGGTCTCGGCGACGCCGTTCCGGGCCGACCGGCAGCTGCTGCTGCTCGTGCGCGCCCGGCCGGCCGGCCCGACCGAAGAGCAGCGGCTGCTGGCCGATCTGGTGGAGCACGGCACCGATGCCGTGGCGGTGACAGACGGCGCCGGGCGCGTGCTGGCCGCCAACGCGGCCTTCCGCGCCTTGCGGGCGGCGCCGGCGCATGGCGACGGCATACCGGCGGTCGAGGGCGAGCCGATCGACGGATGGCTCGGCGACACGGCCGGCGGCCTGCGCCAGGTGCTGGCACAGGCGCGACGGGGCGGGCTGGCGAGTCATCTGCGCCTGGACCGGCCCGGCGCCGCGCCGCTGGCCGTGCAGGCCGTGCTGCTGCCCGAGGGGGACCAGGAGCGCATCGGCTTCACGCTGTCGGTGGTCGAGCCGGCAGGCGAACCGTCGCTGCGTCAGGCCGCCGATCTCGCCGCCGAGATCGCCGGCCTGGGCACGCAGGTGGGCCACCGGGCGCTGCCGCAGCTGATGCGCGCGGCCAGCAGCCTGGTCGAACGCCACCTGATCGAGACGGCGTTGCGGCAGCAGGACGGCGACGCCGAGAAGGCGGCTGCGACGCTGGCGATCAGCCGCGACAGCCTGGACCTGCGCATGCGGCGGCTCGGCCTGCTGCCCGGCGTGGGCGATCTGCCGACCGCCCTCCGCTGAACCGTCGATGGCCGACGGACCCGCCTTCGGCCAGGCCGACCTGAGCAACTGCGAGCGCGAGCTCATCCACCTGGCCGGTTCGATCCAGCCGCACGGGCTGCTGCTGGTGCTCGATGCGGCCACGCGCCGCATCCTGCAGGTGACCGACAACGCCTCGGAGCTGCTCGGGCGCGTGCCGGCCGACTGCCTCGAGCGCCCGCTCGGGATGCTCGGCGGCGACCTCGATGCGGCCGTCGCGACCGCCGCCGCTGGCGACCCGCTGGACGAGCCGCGTCCGCTGCGCGTCGCCGGCACCGCCGCCGATGGCCGGCCGTGCGTCTTCGATGCGCTGTTGCACCGGCTGAGGGCCGCACCACCGACGCCCGAGCTGCTGCTGCTCGAACTCGAACCGGGCGACACGCCATCCGGACCACCGGAGCCGGCCTCGCTGCCGCAGGACGTGCTGCAGAACCTGCTCGGCCAGACGGTGCGCCGCATCGGCGACGCCCCCGGGCTGTCGGTGCTGGCCGATGCGGCCGCGCGCGGGGTGCGCGAGCTGACCGGCTACGACCGCGTCATGGTCTACCGCTTCGATCCCGACGGCCATGGCCAGGTGATCGCCGAGTCGCGCGACCCGCGCTTGGATGCGCTGCTCGGTCATCGCTATCCGGCCACCGACATCCCGCAGCGCGCGCGGCAGCTCTACGTGCGACAGCGCGTGCGCGTGCTGGTCGACGTGCATTACCGGCCGTCGCCGCTGGTGCCCGTGCTCACGCCGCCGGCCGGCACCGAGCTCGACATGTCGCTGTGCGCGCTGCGCAGCATGTCGCCGCTGCACCTGCAGTACCTGAAGAACATGGGCGTGACCGCGACGCTGGTGGTCTCGATCGTCGTCGGCGGACGCCTGTGGGGACTGATCGCGGCCCACCATCACACACCGCGCAACCTGCGCCCGGCGCTGCGCGCCGCCGCCGGCCTGCTGGCCGAGGTCATGGCAACGCGGCTGTCGGCGCTGGAGCACTACGCCCACGCCGAGGTCGGGCTGATGGTGCGGCGTCTCGAGCAGCGCCTGGTGGAGGCGACCTCGGCGGAGGGCGACTGGCGGCTGGCGCTGCTGCGCCACCCGCAGATGCTGCTGCACCCGCTGGAGGCGAGCGGCGCGGTGCTGTTCCACGAAGGCGAGGTGCTGGGTTGCGGTGATGTGCCGGCGACGCCCGAGCTGCGGGCGCTGCGCGACTGGGTGCAGCAACGCGCGACCGCAACGGACGGCGGCGATGGGGCCGCCGGCGTGCCCTTCGCCTGTGCGTCGGTCGGCCGCGAGAACCCGGCGCTGGCGGCCCTCACGCCGCTGGCCAGCGGGGTGCTGGCCGTGCGGCTGGCGGACGACCGTGCCGACTGGCTGATGTGGTTGCGCAAGGAGCAGCTGGAGAGCGTCACCTGGGCCGGCGACCCGACCAAGCCGATGGTCGGCGACGATCCGCTCGAGCTGTCGCCGCGCCGTTCCTTCGCGGCCTGGTCGGAGATCGTGCGTGGCAGCGCGCGGCCCTGGAACACGACCGAGATCGCGCTCGCGCGTGCCATCGGCCACGCGCTGGTGGACATCATCGCCCAGGTGCACGCGGTGCGGCTGCTGATCGCGGAAGACCAGCTGCGGCGCACGCGTGCGACCCTGTCCGGCCTGCGCGAGCCGCTGCTCATCTGCGACGGCGACGGCCGGCCGCTGATGGGCAATGCCGCCTTCGAGCAGCTCACCGGCTGCCATGCGGCAGCCTGCGCCGACTGGGCAGCCGTGGCCGCGCGGTTCGACGGCATCGATGGGCTGTCCGGGCTGCCGCAGGCGCTGCGGGCGCACCCTGACCGCTGGCGTCGTCCGGCGACGCTGTGCCGCGCCAACGGCGAGCGCCTACCGGTCACGTTGCGCGCGGAACTGGTGTCGGCCCGAGACGGCCACGTGCTGGGGCTGATCCTGGTGCTGACAGACCGCCGCGAGGCGGCGCGTGCCGTCGCCGCACGGGCCGAACTGGAGCAGGCGATCGCCGCAGTTTCGCTGGCGCGCGCCGAGGCCGATCCGGTACGCGGCGACGGGGCCGACGGCGATGCGCTGCTGAAGGCCATCGTGGCCCATGCCCGGCTGGCCGCGATGGAGCTCGCCGAGGCGTCGGACAGCATGCCCGTGTCGGAGCTCCTCTCCGAGGTCGGCGCATCGACGCGGCGCGCGGCCCGACTCGTCAGGTGGACGCGCGAGGACTGACGGCGTCGCAGCGCCGTCCGTCTGCAACACCTGACCGGCGCCTCGCCGAGCTTCTTCAGCGCAGGCAGCTGCACGGCCATCGCCATGATCGAGTCGAGCGCCTGGTTGACCGGCGGTTTCGACGCCCCCGCCTCGCCCGCCGCACCGCCGATCGGTCCCAGCCCGCTGACGTGGTGGATGCGGATGGAGTCGATCTTCTGCGCCGGCCTGACCATCTCGGCCATTACCTTGGGCGGCGCGTGACCTTGGCCAGCGCGACGCGCATCGCGACCACGCGATCGTCCTGCGCGTTCTCGGCCTCCTGCTGCGCTGCCAGCAGCGCGACCGCCTTGCGGCGCACGACCTCGGCCAGCTTGCGCATGCCGACCGCATTGAAGGCATTGTTCTCGTTCAGCGCCTTGAACGGCGTCTGGTCAAGGGCCGTCAACGAGACAGTGTCGAGCTCCAGGCCCTTGCGCGCGAGCGACTCCACCAGGCTCTCGCGGACCTCGGCGACAAAGCGACCGCGGTTTTTGTGCAGCTCGTCCATCGTGAAGCGCGTGGCCACCGAGCGCAGCGCATCGACCAGCTTGCCCTCGATCAGCTCGCCCGAGGACAGGCCGTACTCGGTGTCGTTGGCGATCGCCACCGCGTCGTCGATCTGCTGCTTGACCTTGGCGGCCTGCTTGTCGTTGATCAGCGGGCCGATGACGGCGCTGTCGTCACGGCTCGGGTCGCCGACCTTGAGCTTCGCGGCGCGCTCGACGAAACGCTTGACGAAGGGCTCCAAGATCGTGTCCTGCACCCGCACCCTCTCGACCGACATGCAGATCTGACCCTGGTGCATGAAGCTGTCGAAGCTGGCGGCCTGGGTCGCGCGCTCCATGTCGGCGTCGTCACAGACGATCAGGCTGTCCTTGCCACCGAGCTCGACGCAGGCCTTCTTCAGGTGGGCGCCGGCGCGGGCGTCGGCCAGGCTGCCGTCGGGCACGCGCGCCCAGACCGAGCCGTCGGCAGGGTTCAGGTCGTCGAAGCTGCGGCCGGGGTGGACCCAGCGGCCGCCGATGTACAGACCGTGAAAGTTGCGCGCCATGTCAGTTCTCACGATGAAGCTGGCCGTCGTCGCGACCGCGGTAGACCTCGACCCCGGGCCGGCGCCACACCTCGATCGCCGGCGCCGCGGCCGCCCGCCGCTGGCGCGGGTGCACCAGCGCGTGCTGCGCGAGGCCTGCAGCCTGCCGGCCGGCCGGGCCGGCGAGCGACGCCGACTGGCCCTGGCTCCGGTGCGGCTCGGAGAGGGTCCGCTCGACCGTTCAGCCGACGCCGCGGTAACGCTGCGCGAGCACGTCCTGCAGCGTCTTGACGACGCCGAACGCGTCCTTCAGCTGGTTGCGCTCGAAGTTCGACAGCGTCGACGGATTCAGGTGGTTGTCGGCTTCGAAGCCGGCCGAGATCTGCTGCGCCTGGTGGCGGATGCGCAACGCGGCCAGGAATTCGAGCGCGTCGCGCAGGTCGCGCACGGCCTGCGGGCTGATCTCGCCGCTGTCGGCCGCGTGTGCCAGCCGGTCGTGCGAGTTGACCGCCGGGTGGCCGGCGGCCAGCGCGTAGATGCGGGCGAGGTCGACCACAGGCACGATGCCGGTGTGCTTGAGGTTGATCGTGCCCTTATGCGGGCCGCTGCGCTCGGTCGAGATGTTGCCGAACAGGCCGAGCGGCGGCTGGTGCTTCAGCGCGTTGCCCACCATCAGGCCGAGGAAGAGCTTGGCCTTGGGCGTGTGCGAAAGCACCTCGGCGCGCAGGCCCTCGAGCAGATCGGCGCGGCCGGACACCGTGCGCACGTCGAAGAAGACGCAGGTCAGCATCAGCGCCATCGGCTCGGGCGTGTCGATCCACTTGTGGAAGTACTCGCGCCAGACACGCCGCGGCTGACGCCACTTGTCCGTCATCGCCATCATCTCACCCGGGCAGTGCACATAGCCGCAGGCCGCCAGGCCGTCGCAGACGAAGGTGGCGAGCTGCTTGAAGTAGGCGCCGTGCGCAGCCTCGTCGTAGGTGTCGTCGAGCACCATGCAGTTGTCCTGGTCGCTCTTGGCGGTCTGCTCGTTGCGCGCCTGCGAGCCGGCGGCGACCCACGCGTACTCGACCGGCGGCGGACCGAAGCGTGCCTCGCCCAGGTGCAGCAGCCGCGTCGTCAGCGCGTCGGTGATCGCGGTCACGATGTGCCCGGTCGCGTAGGCCGAGGAGCCGGCGGCGGCGAGGTGTCTCTGCAGCACCTTGACCTTGCCGGCGCACGCCACCAGGCCCTCGAGGGTGGTCTGCTTGTGGATGTCGCCGGCCAGGTAGACGGCCGAGGTGCTGTGCTGCTCGGTGACGTCGGTGGCGGTGACCATGCCGGCGACGCGCTGCCCGTCCATCACCGGGACGTGGTGGATGTTGTGGCGCGCCATCAGCAGCAGCGCGTCGAAGGCCGGCGCCTCGATCGGGATCGTCAGCGGCGCCACGGTGGCGATGTCGATCACCGGCGACGCGGTGTCGATGCCGGCAGCGAGCGCGCGGTTGCGCAGGTCGCGGTCGGTGACGAGGCCGAACAGCCGGTCCTGCTCGACGAGCAGGACCGACGACACGCGCTGCTCGCGCATCAGCTCGGCGGCGGCGCGGATGGTCGTCGTCGGTGCGATCGTGATCGGTGCGCGCTTGATCAGGCTGCGCACCGGCACGCGCATCAGGTTCATGTGCGGATCACTGCCGCCGGCGGTCGCCGTCTGCGGCGGCTGCGCCAGCGCCAGCGCCACCAGCGGCTGCGCCTGCCGCAGCGCATCGATCCCCTCCGCGTCGAGGAAGGCGACCTCGCAGGGCTCGAGCGCGCTCGCCGTGCAGCGGCGCAGCTGCGCCGCCGGCTGGACGCCGGCGCCGAACCAGTCGGGCGCGGTGACGTGCAGCACGGCCTGCGTGCTGCCGTCGGTGATGCCGATGCGACCGGCCAGCAGCAGCCCGAGCCGGTCGGCGAGCGATTCGGCCGCTGCCACCGTCGCCTCGGCGCGGAAGGACTGCACGGCCAGGCGGGCCAGGAGGTCGCGCCGCGCATCGTCGTCGAGCTGGCCGAGGATGCGGTGCGAGCGCAGGGCGGCGGCGAGGGTGTCGCTGGCGGGTGAGGTCATCGGCGGCTCGTGTGGGACGGTCGGTGGGGTGCGGGAAGGAGGGATCCGGCGCCAAGGATGGCAGACTCGCGGCTCGGCAGACCAAAGGATCCATGATGACGACGAAACACACCCCGCACAACCGCGTGGCCCTGGTGACGGGCGCCGGCAGCGGCATCGGCCGGGCGACCGCGGTCACGCTGCTGGCCGATGGCTGGCGCGTCGTGTTCTCCGGGCGCCGGCTCGACGCGCTGCGAGAGAGCATCGCGATGGCCGAGGACCCGTTCGACGACATCGCGCAGCGGGCGCTCGCTGCGCCAGCCGACGTCACGCGGCCGGACTCGGTGGCCGACCTGTTCGACCTCGTCAAGGCGCGCTTCGGCCGGCTGGACCTGCTGTTCAACAACGCCGGCGTCTTCAGCCCCGGCGTGCCGCTGGAGGACCTGTCGCTGGAGCAGTGGCGCGCGGCGGTCGACACCAACCTGACCGGCGCCTTCCTGTGCACCCAGCATGCGTTCCGGATGATGAAGGCGCAGCAGCCGCGCGGCGGGCGCATCATCAACAACGGATCGATCTCGGCCCATGCGCCGCGGCCGAACTCGGTCGCCTACACGTCGACCAAGCACGCGATCACCGGACTGACCAAGGTCTCGTCGCTGGACGGACGCGCACACGACATTGCGGTCGGCCAGATCGACATCGGCAACGCCGCCACCGACATGACCGAGCGCATGACGGCCGGCGTGCCGCAGGCCGACGGCAGCGTGCGGCCGGAGCCGCGCATGGACCTGCAACTCGCCGCCGATGCGGTGCGCCACATGGCCAGTTTACCGATCGAGGCCAATGTGCTGTTCATGACCGTGATGGCCACCAAGATGCCCTTCGTCGGCCGCGGCTGACCGGCTGCTGCCGCGCCGGCGCCTCGCCGGCGTTCGGCCGTGGGGCTGGACGCGCTCGGCCACCCGCCGATCGCCCGGGCTCAGGCCGCGTGCGCGACGTAGACGTCGGTGTCCGGCAGCGTGCAGCGCAGGGCCTGGAAGGCTTGCTCGGCGGCGGCGCGCTCGCCGGCGCTGGCCGGTGCGAAGCTCAGGACCAGCTCGGCCTCGCCGGGCACGACGCGCAGGCGCCGGATCAGGTGGGCGTCGACCAGATTGGCGCCGGCCATCGGCACCCGGCGCAGCGCGCGCATCACGCGCTCGACGCGCTGCGGCTCGCCTTCCAGCAACGGCTCATCGCACTGCGCCGGGGCCAAGGCCCCCGCATGTGCGACAACCGGATGCAACCAGATGACCGGGGCAGCGATTGGCATGAGATGAGTATGGCCTCGAGCCGGACCCGCGCATTGACCTCGATCAACCCGCGAAAAGCCCCTGGTGCTGCTGGCGCAGCAGGTTTTTCTGCACCTTGCCCATCGCGTTGCGCGGCAGGTCGGGCACGACGAAGACCTGCTTGGGCACCTTGAAGTTGGCGATGCGGTCCTTCAGCGTGGCGATGACGCCGCCCGGGTCGACCGCGGCGCCGTCGCGCGGCACGATCACCGCGACCACCGCCTCGCCGAAGTCCGGGTGCGGCACGCCGACGACGGCCGACTCGGCGACGCCGTCCATCTCGTTGAGCACGCCCTCGATCTCGGCCGGGTAGACGTTGTAGCCGCCGGAGATGATCAGGTCCTTGCTGCGCCCGACGATGGTGACGTAGCCGTCGGCGTCGATGCGCCCGACGTCGCCGGTCTTGAACCACAGGTCGCTCGTGAACTCGTCGGCCGTCTTGTCGGGCATCCGCCAGTAGCCCTTGAAGACGTTCGGCCCCTTG
>CAZQPN010000043.1:0-11822 GCA_964595215.1 uncultured Rubrivivax sp.
TGTTCATCCGCACCGGCGGCGAGATGCGCATGAGCAACTTCCTGCTGTGGCAGGCCGCGTACTCGGAGCTGTTCTTCACCGACTGCCTGTGGCCCGACTTCGGTCCGGTCCAGATCGACGCCGCCCTCGACGCCTACGCCCAGCGCGACCGCCGCTTCGGCGGCATCCGGCCGGCGGCCTGATGCTGGCCCAGCGCGTCGTCACGGCGCTGGTGCTGCTCGCACTGCTGGTGCCCTCGCTGTTCACCGCGGCCACCTGGCCGTTCCAGGCCTTCACGCTCGTGCTCGTGGCCGCCGCCGGCTGGGAGTGGGGGCGGCTGAACGAGATGTCCTTCGCTGCGTCGGTGGCCGGAGGCCTGCTGCTCGGGGCGGCGGGGGTGGCAGCGATCGTCCTCGGCTGGGCCGTTCATCCACCCGGACTGGCCTGGTGGCTGCCGTCGGCGGCCTGGATCGTCTGCGGGGCACTGATGCTCAGTGCCGGACCGGCCGCCTGGTCGCGCTTGCCGCGCGCGCCGCGCTGGCTGTTCGGCGGGCTGCTGCTGTGGGCCGCCTGGCTGGCGATGGCGCAGAGCCGGGCGCTGGGCGTCAACTTCCTGCTGTCGGTCTTCCTGCTCGTGTGGGTGGCCGACATCGCGGCCTATGCCGGCGGTCGGGCGCTCGGCCGGCGCAAGTTGGCGCCCACCATCAGCCCGGGCAAGACCTGGGAGGGCGCGCTCAGCGGCTTGGTCGGTGTCGGGTTGCTGGCGGTCGCGTGGCGCCAGGCCGACGCGGCGTGGCCGGCCGGCGAGGCCAGCCTGTACAGCCACCTGCACGCGGCGCTGGGGCTGGCCGGCATGGCGCTCGCGCTGGTCGTGCTGGTGTCGATGAGCGTGGTGGGGGACCTCATCGAGTCGCTCGTCAAGCGTGCCCACGGGGCCAAGGACAGCAGCCGGCTGCTGCCGGGCCACGGCGGCGTGCTCGACCGCATCGACGCGCTGCTGCCGGTCTTCCCGCTCGCGGCGGCGCTGGCCAGCCTGTGAACCGCACGCGATCGTCGCGCCCATGAGCCCTTTGCAGCGCCTGGCCATCCTCGGCTCGACCGGCTCGATCGGTGTCAACACGCTGGACGTCGTCGCTCGCCACCCGGATCGCTACGAGGTCTTCGGCCTGTCGGCCTTCCGCCGCGTCGACGAACTGCTGGCCCAGTGCGAGCGCTTCCGCCCACGCATTGCCGTCGTGCCCGGCGACGCCGAGGCGGCGACGCTGCGCGCCGGCCTGGCCGCGCGCGGCCTGACCACCGAAGTGGCGGTCGGCGCGGCCGCGCTGTCCGACCTCGCGGCCCACCCCGAGGTCGACAGCGTGATGGCGGCCATCGTCGGCGCCGCCGGCCTGGCGCCGTGCATGGCGGCGGCACGCGCCGGCAAGCGCCTGCTGCTGGCGAACAAGGAAGCCCTCGTCGTCGGCGGCGCGCTGTTCATGCAGGCGGTGCAGGCCGGCGGGGCGACGCTGCTGCCGATCGACAGCGAGCACTCGGCGATCTTCCAGTGCCTGCCCGAGGACCGCGCCGCGTGGCCGGCGCGCATCGACCACATCGTGCTGACCGCCTCCGGCGGACCGTTCCGCATGCGCGACCCGGCGAGCCTGCACACGGTGACGCCCGACGAGGCCTGCGCGCACCCGAACTGGGTCATGGGGCGCAAGATCTCGGTCGATTCGGCGACGATGATGAACAAGGCGCTCGAGGTCATCGAGGCGCACTGGCTGTTCAGCCTGCCGCCCGATCGCATCCGCGTCGTCGTGCATCCGCAGAGCATCATCCACTCGATGGTCGTGTGCCGCGACGCGTCGGTGCTGGCGCAGCTCGGCACGCCCGACATGCGGGTGCCGATCGCCTACGGCCTGTCGTTCCCGGAACGCATCGAGGCCGGCGCGCCGACGCTGGACTTCCTGGCGCTCAACGCCTTGACCTTCGAGCCGGCCGGGCGCGACCGCTTCCCAGGCCTGCACCTGGCCTACGACGCGCTGGCCGCGCCCGAGGGCAGCCCGGCGGTGCTCAACGCCGCCAACGAGGAGGCGGTCGCCGCCTTCCTCGCCGGAACCATCCGCTTCCCGCACATTCACACCGTCAACGCGCGCACCGTCGAGAGCCTGGCCGGCCGCATCGGGCACATCTCCGGCCTCGACGACCTGTTCGCGCTCGACGCGCGGGCCCGACAGGTCGCGCAGGGCATCGTCCGGGAGCTCGCCACTTGATCACCACCGTGCTCGCCTTCGTCCTCACTCTGGGCGTGCTGATCGTCATCCACGAGTACGGCCACTACCGCGTGGCGGTCGCCTGCGGCGTCAAGGTGCTCCGCTTCTCGGTGGGCTTCGGTCGCGTGCTCTGGCGCTGGCAGAGGAACCCAGGGTCGACCGAGTTCGTCGTTTGCGCGCTGCCGCTGGGCGGCTACGTGCGCATGCTCGACGAGCGCGAGGGCGACGTCGCCGCGGACGAGCGCGGGATGGCCTTCAACCGCAAGACGCTGCGTCAGCGCTCGGCCATCGTGGCGGCCGGCCCGGCGGCCAACCTCGCGCTGGCGGTGCTGCTGTACGCCGCCGCACAGTGGATCGGCGTCGACGAACCCAAGGCCGTGCTGTCGACGCCCGGCGTCGGCAGCCTGGCCGAGCGCGCCGGTCTGCGCGGCGGCGACTGGGTGCAGGCCCGCGAAGGCGACGACGGACAGTGGATCGACGTCGACTCGCTGACCGACCTGCGCTGGCAGGTCACCCAGGCGGCCCTCGACGGCCGGCCGCTGCGGCTGCTGGCCAGCGACCGCGACGGTCACGGCAATCGTCCGGTGACGCTGGCCCTGGACGAGCTGCCGACGTCCGAAGTCGACGCCGAGATGATGCGGCGCATCGGCCTCGGCGCGCCATTCAGCGAGCCGGTCATGGGCGAGGTGCGGGCCGACGGGCCGGCCGCGCGCGCCGGCCTGCGCGCCGGCGACATCGTGCGCAGCGTGGATGGCGAGCCGATCGGCGATGCCCAGGCGCTGCGCGAGCGCATCCGCGCTGCCGTCGACGGCGACCAGGGCCGGCCTATGCGCTGGCGCGTCGAGCGCGCGGGCCAGGTGGTGGAACTCGACGTCACGCCGCGCGCGCTGGCCGAAGGCGACACGATGGTCGGCCGGGTCGACGCTTACATCGGCAGCGCGCCGGAGATGGTGACGGTGCGGCGCGGCCCGGTCGACGGGCTGGTGCGCGGGGCCGAGCGCACCTGGGAGGTGTCGGCGCTGACCGTGCGCATGCTTGGCCGCATGCTGATCGGCGAAGCCTCGGTCAAGAATCTCAGCGGGCCGCTGACGATCGCCGACTACGCCGGGCAGTCGGTGCAGCAGGGACTGGCCTACTACCTGGGCTTTCTGGCGCTCGTCAGCGTCAGTCTCGGGGTGCTCAACCTGCTGCCGCTGCCCATGCTCGATGGCGGGCACCTGATGTATTATCTTTTCGAGGGCGTGACAGGGCGACCGGTGTCCGAAGTCTGGCTCGAACGCTTGCAGCGGGGCGGGATGGCCCTGCTTCTCATGCTGATGTCGCTGGCGCTGTTCAACGACGTGGCCCGGCTCCTCGGTCTCCACTGATCCCTTCCTTCATGGCCTCTTCCCTTCCGTTCGGGCCTCTGCGCCCCACAGCGGCGTTCGTCGTGTTCGCTGCCGCCGCGTCCGTCGCGGCACCGGCCTGGGCCGTCGATCCCTTCGAGATCGAGGACATCCGTGTCGAGGGCCTGCAGCGCACCGACCCGGGCACCGTGTTCGCGGCGCTGCCGTTCCGGCTCGGCGACACCTACACCGACGAGAAGGCCGCCGTCGCGCTGCGGTCGCTGTTCGCCACCGGCCTGTTCTCAGACGTGCGCATCGTCATCGAGGGCCGCACCGCTGTCGTCATCGTCGACGAGCGGCCCATCGTGTCCAAGGTCGACTTCGTCGGGCTCAAGGAGTTCGAGAAGGAGGTGCTCGTCAGCTCGCTGAAGGAGGCCGGCATTGGCGAGGGCCTGCCGTTCGACAAGGCCCTGGTCGACCGCGCCGAGCAGGAGATCAAGCGCCAGTACCTGGGGCGCAGCCTTTACGGCGCCGAGGTGGTGACGACGATCACGCCGATCGAGCGCAACCGCGTCGAGATCAGCTTTGCGATGAACGAAGGCGCGGCCGCGCGCATCCGCGAGATCCGCATCACCGGTGCCCAGGCTTTCAGCGAGTCGACGCTGCTCGGGCAGATGGAGCTCACCCCGCCGGGCTGGCTGACCTGGTACACGAAGTCCGACCGCTACTCGCGCGCCAAGCTCAACGGCGACCTCGAGACTCTGCGCGCGTTCTACGTCGACCGCGGCTACCTCGAGTTCCAGGTCGAGTCGACGCAGGTAACGATCTCGCCCGACAAGCAGGACATCGCCATCGCCATCTCGATCCGCGAGGGGCAGCGCTACACTGTCACTGGCGTGCGCCTGGAGGGCGAGTACCTGGGCCGCGACGCCGCGTTCCGGGAACTGGTGCGAGTGCGCCCGGGGCAACCCTATCGCGGCCAGGACGTGAGCGACACGCAGCGCCTGTTCGGGGAACTCTACGGCCAGTACGGCTACGCCTTCGCCCGCATCAACGCACGCCCGGAGATCGACCGCGAGACGGCGCAGGTCGTCGTCGTCTTCAACGCGCAGCCGCAGCGCCGCGTCTATGTGCGACGGATCGAGGTCTCCGGCAACACGCGCACCCGTGACGAAGTCATCCGGCGCGAGTTCCGCCAGCTCGAGTCGGCCTGGTATGACGGCGCGCGCATCCGCTTGTCGCGCGACCGCGTCGACCGCCTGGGCTACTTCAGCGAGGTCGACGTCGAGACGCGCGAGATCGCCGAGGCGCCGGACCAGGTCGACCTCGTCGTCAAGGTCAAGGAAAAGCCGACTGGCAACCTGCTGCTGGGTGCCGGCTACTCCAGCTCGGAGCGCATCTCGCTGACGGCCTCGATCAAGCAGGACAACGTCTTCGGATCGGGTCACTACCTGGGCTTCGAGCTCAACACGAGCAAGTCGTCACGCAGCTTCGTGTTCAGCACCATCGACCCGTACTTCACGATCGACGGCGTCTCGCGGGCGATCGACGTCTTCTACCGCACCAGCCGGCCGTTCAACAGTCTCGGCGACGCGTACCAGATCACGACGCCGGGGGTGTCGGTGCGCTTCGGCGTGCCGTTCTCGGAGTTCGACACGGTGTTCTTCGGTGTTGGCTGGGAGCGCACCCAGATCGGCACCTCGGCGGGCATCCCGAACAGCTACTTCCTCTACCGCGAGCAGTTCGGTCCCAACAGCACGGCCTGGCCGCTGACGCTCGGCTGGGCGCGCGACGCCCGGGACAGTGCGCTGGCCCCGACGACCGGCCGCTATCAGCGCGTCAACCTCGAGGCCAGCCTGTTCGGCGACGTCCGCTACCTGCGCGCCAACCTGCAGCACCAGCAGTACCTGCCGATCACGTCGCAGTTCACGCTCGGGTTGAACGCCGAACTCGGCTGGGGCGAGGGCCTGGGGTCACGGCCCTATCCGCTGTTCAAGAACTTCTACGGCGGCGGCCTGGGCTCGGTCCGCGTCTTCGAGCAGGGCTCGCTCGGCGTCATCGATCCGACCGGTGCCTACATCGGCGGCACGCGCAAGCTCAACCTGAACGCCGAGCTCTACGTGCCGGTGCCCGGAGCGGGCAACGACAAGTCGCTGCGCATCTTCGGCTTCACCGACGTCGGCAACGTCTGGCGCGAGGGCGAGTCGATCGACCTCGCCACGTTGCGGGCGTCGGCCGGCATCGGGCTGAGCTGGCTGTCGCCCGTCGGGCCGCTGAAGCTGAGCTGGGGCGTGCCCATCCGCTCCGAACCGAACGATAGAATCCAGAAGTTCCAATTCCAGATCGGGACCGCGTTCTGATGAAGCTCTCTCACGTCAAGTCGCTCGTGCTGGCCGTTCTGCTGGCGGGCTGCGCCCTCGGGGTCGCGGCGCAGGAGCTCAAGATCGGCTACATCAACAGCGAGCGTCTGCTGCGCGAGTCGGCCCCGGCCAAGGCGGCCCAGGCCAAGCTCGAGACCGAGTTCGGCCGCCGCGAGCGCGAGATCGCCGATGACG
This sequence comes from uncultured Rubrivivax sp., assembly GCA_964595215.1. Taxonomy (GTDB): domain Bacteria; phylum Pseudomonadota; class Gammaproteobacteria; order Burkholderiales; family Burkholderiaceae_C; genus Rubrivivax. The sequence goes on from CAZQPN010000043.1 coordinate 6,112, forward strand.
CCAACCAGCTCAAGGCCGCGGCCGACCGTCTGGACAAGGAGGCGCCGACCCTCAGCGAGACCGAGCGCAACCGCCGCCAACGCGAGCTCGTCGACCGCGACCGCGATCTGCAGCGCAAGCGCCGCGCCTTCCAGGAAGATCTGAACCAGCGCAAGAACGAGGAGCTGGCCAACGTCGTCGAGCGGGCCAACCGCGTGATCAAGAAGATCTTCGACGACGAGAAGTACGACCTGATCCTGCAGGATGGCGTCGTCTTCGCCGGTGCACGCGTCGACATCACCGAGAAAGTCATCCGCGCGCTCAACGCCAGCCCCAATGGCGCGGCGCGCTGAATTCCCGCCTCGCCGGCGGGCGCCGTGCGCTGCCTGTCGGCAATGCCGGCACGTCCGGCCGACGCTGCGCCGATGATCCGCGTTCGCGTCGCCGAGCTGGCCCGCCTGCTCGGTGGCGAGCCGGTCGGTGACGACGACGCCGAGTTCTCGCGCCTCGCGTCGCTGGCCGGCGCCGACGCGGCGTCGATTGCCTTCCTCGCCCACCCGCGCTACCGGGCCCAGCTCGACGCCAGCGCCGCCGGTTGTGTGATCGTCGCGCCGGCACTGCGCGAGGCGGTGGCCGGCCGCAGGTCGGCGGTTCTCTGCGACGATCCCTACTTGGCCTATGCGCGACTGACCCAGTGGTGGGCAGCGCGGCAGCGCGCAGCGGCGGTCCCGGGCGTGCATTCGAGTGCGGTCGTCGAGGCCGGCGCACGCGTCGACCCGACGGCGGCGGTCGGCGCGCTGGCCTACGTCGGGGCGGGCGCGGTCATCGGGGCCCATGCGGTGATCGGCGCGCAGGCGCATGTCGCGGCGGATGCGACGGTCGGCGAGGGCACGCGGCTGATGCCGCGTGCCACGCTGCTCGACGGCTGCCGCATCGGCGCGCGCGGGCTGGTGCATGGCGGCGCGGTCATCGGCGCCGACGGCTTCGGTTTTGCGCCCGATGCGACGGCCGGCGGCACCTGGGTCAAGATCGAGCAGCTCGGCGCGGTGGTCATCGGGGACGACGTCGAGATCGGCGCCAACACCTGCATCGACCGCGGCGCGCTCGAGGACACCGTGATCGAGGACGGTGTCAAGCTCGACAACCTCGTGCAGATCGGCCACAACGTCCACGTCGGTGCGCACAGCGCCTTCGCCGGCTGCGTCGGCGTGGCCGGCAGCGCCAGGATCGGCCGCCACTGCACCGCCGGCGGCGGCGCGATCATCCTCGGGCACCTGCAGATCGTCGACCACGTGCACGTCACGGCGGCGACCGTGATCACGCGTTCGATCCTGAAGCCGGGCCAGTACAGCGGCCTGTTCCCCTTCGACGACAATGCGTCCTGGGAGAAGAACGCCGCCACGCTGCGGCAGCTTCATGCTCTGCGCGACCGGTTGCGCGCGCTGGAAAACAAAACATGACGACGCCCGTGCTGGACATCCACAGGATCCTGAAGAAGCTTCCGCACCGCTACCCGATCTTGCTGGTGGATCGTGTGCTGGCGTTCGAGAAGGACGTGCGCATCACCGCGCTGAAGAACGTGACCATCAACGAGCCGTTCTTCATGGGTCACTTTCCGGCCCGGCCGGTCATGCCCGGCGTGCTGATGCTCGAGGCGCTGGCGCAGACGGCGGCGCTGCTGTCCTTCGAGTCGATGGGCGAGGAACCCGGCGACGACACGGTGGTGTACTTCGTCGGCATCGACGGCGCGCGCTTCAAGCGTGTCGTCGAGCCGGGTGACCAGCTGATCCTCGAGGCCAGCATCGAACGCGCCAAGGCCGGCATCGTCAAGTACAAGGTGCGCGCCAGCGTCGGCGGCGAGACCGCGGTCGAGGCCGAGCTGATGTGCACGATGCGCAAGGTCACCTGAGGCGGGGCTGCAGGCGATGAACGTCATCCATCCGACGGCCATCGTCGACGCCGCCGCCGAGCTGGCCGGCGATGTCGTCGTCGGGCCGTACGCCGTGGTCGGCGCCGGTGTGCGCATCGGGCACCGCACGCAGATCGGATCGCACGCGGTGATCGAGGGGCCGACCACGATCGGTGACGACAACCGCGTCCACGCCCACGCGGTGATCGGCGGCGCGCCGCAGGACATGAAGTACCGTGGCGAGCCGACGGCGCTCGTGATCGGCGACCGCAACACGATCCGCGAGTTCTGCACCTTCAACCGCGGCACGGTCCAGGACGCCGGCAGCACGCGCGTCGGCGACGACAACTGGGTCATGGCCTACGTGCACCTGGCACACGATGTCCAGGTCGGCAGCCACTGCATCCTGGCCAACAACGCCACCCTGGCCGGCCACGTGCATGTCGGCGACTGGGTGATCATCGGCGGCCTGACCGGCGTGCACCAGTTCTGTCACATCGGTGCGCATGCGCTGACCGGTTTCCAGAGCCACGTCTCGCAGGACGTGCCGCCGTTCATGATGGTCGGCGGCAATCCGCTGGGCGTGCACGGCTTCAACGTCGAGGGCCTGCGCCGGCGCGGCTACTCGCGCGAGCGCATCGCGCTCGTCAAGCAGATGCACCGGCTGCTGTACCGAGACGGCCTGACGCTCGAGGCGGCCAAGGCGGCGATCGCGGCGTTGCGTGGCAGCGTCGACGATGGCGATGCCGACGTCGCGCTGGTGCTGGAATTCCTCGCCGCCTCGACGCGCGGCATCGCGCGGTAGACGTGCCCCCAGGCTCGTCACTGCGCGCCTTCGCCACCCGCCGAGCGGGCTGCGGCCGACTTGGGACGGCCCGGCGCCGGGCGGCATCGTGAAGCTGGCGATGGTGGCCGGCGAGGCGTCCGGTGACCTGCTCGCCAGCCTGCTGATCGGTGGCCTGAAGGCCCGCTGGTCCGACTGGCAGGGCGTGGGCATCGGCGGGCCCAGGATGGCCGCGCTCGGTTTCGAGGCCTGGTGGCCGAGCGACCGGCTCGCGGTGCGCGGCTACGTCGAGGTGCTGCGCCACTACCGGTCCATCAAGGCGATCCGCGACTGCCTGGCCGAGCGCCTGCTCGCCGATCCGCCGCGCGCCTTCGTCGGCGTCGACGCGCCGGACTTCAACCTCGGATTGGAAGCGCGGCTGAAGGCCGCCAGCGTCCCGACGATCCACTTCGTCTGCCCGTCGATCTGGGCCTGGCGCGGCGGGCGGGTGAAGCGGATGGCGGCGTCCTGCGACCACGTGCTGTGCCTGTTCCCGTTCGAGCCGGATCTGCTGCGCGCGCATGGCGTTGCGGCCAGCTACGTCGGCCACCCGCTGGCCGACGCGATTCCGCTCGAGCCGCCGCGTGCGGCCGCGCGTGCGGCGCTCGGGCTCGGGGGGCACGAACCCGTGGTCGCGCTGTTGCCCGGCAGCCGACGCTCGGAGATCGAGGCCATCGCGCCGGTCTTCCTGCAGGCCGCGGCGCGGCTGCAGCGCGAGCGGCCGGCGCTGCGCTTCGTGCTGCCAGTCGCGCCCGGGCTGCGCCCCCTTGTCGAGCCGCTGTTGGCCGCACATGCGCCGGCGGCGTCGGTCCGGCTGCTCGACGGCCGTTCGCACGAGGCGCTGGCGGCCTGCGACCTGACGCTGATCGCCAGTGGCACGGCGACGCTGGAGGCGGCACTGTTCAAGCGCCCTATGGTCATCGCGTACCGCATGCACCCGCTGAGCTGGCAGCTGATGAAGCGCATGGCCTACCAGCCCTGGGTCGGGCTGCCCAACATCCTGTGCCGCGACTTCGTCGTGCCCGAGCGCATCCAGGACGCCTGCACGCCGCAGCAGCTGACCGCCGACGTGTTGGCCGGGCTCGACGATGCCGCCGGCGCCGAGCGCCTGCATGCGCGCTTCATGGCGCTGCACCACGAACTTCGGCGCGACACTGCGCGCGCCGCCGCCGATGCGATCGCCCAGGTCCTCGACGCGTAAGGGCGGCACGCCCGAGCAGCTGGCGCTCGACTGGTCGGTGCCGGGGCTGGTCGCCGGCGTCGACGAGGCCGGCCGCGGGCCGCTCGCCGGTCCGGTGGTGGCCGCCGCGGTGATCCTGGACGATGCGGTGCCGATCCGCGGTCTGGGGGACTCCAAGGCGCTGACGCCGCTGCGGCGCGAGCGGCTGAACGACGAGATCCGCGCCAAGGCGCTGGCCCTGTGCGTGGCGGAGGCCAGCGTCGAGGAGATCGACCGCCTGAACATCCTGCAGGCGACGCTGCTGGCGATGCGGCGCGCGGTCGAGGGCCTGCGCCTGCCACCGCGGCAGGTGCTGGTCGACGGCAACCGGCTGCCGGTGCTGAGGGTGCCGGCGACGGCCATCGTCAAGGGCGACGCCACCGTGCCGGCGATCTCGGCCGCGTCCATCCTGGCCAAGGTGCACCGCGACCGCCTGTGCGGCGAGCTCGACGCCGCATGGCCGCAATACGGCTTCGCGCTGCACAAGGGTTACCCGACGGCGGCGCACCTGCAGGCGCTGCGCGCGCATGGCGCCTGCCCGGCCCATCGGCGCAGCTTCGGGCCGGTGCGGGCAGCGATCGCCGCGCCGGCACCGGTGGACGATCCAGGCGCCCTGGCGGCGTCGCGGGCCGACGATCCGGCGGCCGCGTCGCCGGGCCGTGCGCAGACCGGGTCGCTCTCGTGACGCCGCGCCCGATCACCTCGCGCGACAACCCCCTGCACGTGCGCCTGCGCCGGCTGGCGCACGCGCCGGGGGCCTACCGCAAGCTGGGCCAGATCTGGATCGAGGGCGAGCACCTCTGCCGTGCGGCCGTCGCCCGCAGCGTGCCCGTGGCGCTGGCGGTGGGCACCGAGGCGGCCTGGGCCGACCCGGCGCTGGCCGCGTTGATGGCGCACGCGGCCGACGGTGCGGTGTTGCCGGCGCCACTGCTGGCCGCCTGCAGCACACTGGAGTCGCCGGCACCGATGGGCTTCGTGCTGGCCCTGCCGCCGCCTGCCCGGCCGCGGGTCGGCCTGGCCAGCGTCGTGCTCGACGGCGTGCAGGACGCCGGCAACGTCGGCAGCATCCTGCGCAGCGCGAGCGCGCTGGGCGCCGCCCAGGTGCTGGCCCTGAAGGGCACGGCCGCGCTGTGGTCGCCGAAGGTGGTGCGCGCCGGCATGGGCGCGCACTTCGCGCTGCACCTCGTCGAGGGCCTTGCGGAGGGCGATCTCGACGGCCTGGGCGTGTCGCTGGTGGCGACCAGCTCGCACGCGCGGTCGACGCTGCCGGACGCGCCGCTGCCGGCGCCGTGCGGCTGGGTCTTCGGCCACGAGGGGCAGGGCGTGTCGCCTGGCGTTCTGGCCCGCTGCGCGGCGACGGTGCGCATTCCGCAGCCGGGCGGCGAGGAGTCGCTCAACGTCGCTGCCGCGGCGGCGATCTGCCTGTACGAGTCGGCCCGCAGGCAGGCCGGCCCGCGTCAGTAGATCAGCCGATCCGGGTGGATGTCGCGCAGGATGGTGGTCGCGATCTCCTCGATCGACTTGTGGGTCGACGACAGCCAGGGGATCTCGGCGCGGCGCATCATCTGCTCGGCTTCGGCCACCTCGTAGCGGCAGTTCAGCAGCGAGGCGTACTTGCTGCCCGGCCGCCGCTCGTGGCGGATCTGCGCCAGGCGGTCGGGGTCGATGGTCAGCCCGAAGCACTTGGCCTTGTACGGCATCAGCGACGACGGCAGGTGGCCGCGCTCGAAGTCCTCGGGGATGAGCGGGTAGTTCGCCGCCTTCACGCCGTGCTGCATCGC